>PLEB01000203.1 GCA_003136915.1 Chitinophagaceae bacterium | reverse complement strand
AGCGTAACGTGCCGGAATCCTAACTGATGATACCGGTTTCGCGGCCAAGCACGATAATCGATACATTCCCCAGGGGTTTCTCATTTTCATCGATCACTTTCCCGGAGACCACCGCGGCTGGTTTTTGCGCAAGCGTCCGCGTGCAAGGGAAGAGAAGCAATACAAGAAAAGCAAATGGCACGCAGCAAACAAGGTATATTTTCCTGCCTTTCAACATGATCAGGGTTAGCTGTTTTTGAGTAGGTGGATTACCTGTGCGGGGTCTTTCGCCTGGAAAATGGAAGATCCGGCGACAAGAATATCGGCTCCTGCTTCAACCAGACTTGCTGCATTCTCCAGTGTAATCCCTCCATCCACCTCAATCAAAATTTCTTTTCCTGTCTTTGTAATCATTTTTCTCAGTTCGCGAACTTTTTCGAGAGAATGTGGAATGAAGGATTGTCCTCCGAATCCCGGATTAACAGTCATGATGAGCACATGATGGAGATCGAATAAAATATCTTTAAGGAGTTCAACAGGTGTATGGGGATTGATGGCCACAGCCGGCTTCATACCCAGTGAACGGATCTGTTGAATATTGCTGTGCAGGTTCCTGCAGGTTTCCAGATGAACGATGAGCATATCAGCGCCAGCTTTTTTAAATGCAGGGGTGAGTTTTTCCGGTTCTTCGATCATCAGGTGTACATCGCAGGGTTTCCGGGCCACGCTTCGAATATGTTCGATCACGGGGATGCCATAACTGATATTCGGCACAAATCGGCCGTCCATTACATCCAGATGGAACCAGTCGGCTTCACTTTCATTCACCAGTTTACAGGCATCTCCCAGGTGAAGAAAGTCAGAGGCCAGCAGGGAAGGGGCTACAAGGGGCATTTATTAGATTTTTAGCTAACGAATGGACAGTTGTTATGAATTATGGGTTATGNNTGCCCATTGTCAAATGTACTCTTAGTGCGAAGCATCCCCAAATCCGGATTGAAGTCTTTGGATTCCCTCTTTTGCATCCGTAAAACTTTTATCCAGCGAAAGCGTCTTCTGATAATTGCTGATCGCATCTGCATTCTGATGGATTGCTTCATAACATCTTCCCAACCAGTAATAGGCGTCAGGATCCGTATTGGAAACGGTCACGGCCATGTTGAAAGTATGGATCGCAGCATTATAATTCTTCTGGTGATAATAAGCTATTCCTTTTTCCAGATAAGCATCTGTAGTTTTCCAGTCACGGTGGATACATGAATCAAATTGGGCAATGGCCTGCGGATACAGTTTTATATTCGAATAATAGATGCCTTTAATGAAAAGCGGATCTATGAGCAAGGACCCGGAATCCTTTTTCAGTATGAAATTGCAAATTTCGATGGCCTTAGCATTTTTTTGTTCTGCATAAAGATGGGCCAGCTCCAGACCATACGAATCTACTCCCTGCAGCTCATACGCATTCCGCAAAGCGCCGATAGCTCCCGCGGTATCTTTTAGCTGCTCGAAGAGCAGGGCTTCTTCATACCAGGATTCAAAATCTTTTGGATACCGTTTTAGTATCTGCTGATACTGATCCAGGGCCAGATCGTTGTTTCCCGAAGCTCCATAAGCATCTGCCAGCAGGCGTTGCAGATGCTGATTATCCGGGAACTTAATGCCGCTGGATTTGAGAAATGCAAGTCGTTCCGCATTTTTACCGAGGATCTGCAGGTTGGCTGCAAAAGGCAGGGCGACATCTTCCGAAGACTTTAGCGACCAGGCTTTTTTGAAATCGTCATATGCAAGTTCATGCGCGTTGGCAAGAGAAAGGCGGGTGGCTCGTCGCAGGTACAGGGCTGCATCATTGGGATAAAGGTCGATGCTGTCATTCAGGCTGGAATATGAAGGGTTGGTTTCTACGGGTGATTTGGAAGAAACGGCCGGGCCATTTCCACAGCCATTGATCATCAGCAGAAATACGAATCCGGTTAAAAAAAAGGGCCTGGAAAAGCATAACATTCCGCAAAACTACAATCATTCCCGTTGGTTCTTTAGAACTGGAAACCTGAAAAGATATAATTTCACCCTAAATTTTTTCTTATGCAAGCTGTCCTGCTGGAGGTTCACAGTATTTTTCGCTGGATCATACTCATACTGCTCTTGCTATCCATCAAACAGAGTTTTGCCGGCTGGCGGAAAAATAGAGAGATGAGGGATGCAGACGCCAGGCTATGGCTTTTTACGATGGTCAGCGCGCATATTACCCTGCTGATCGGACTATACCTTTTGTTTTTTGGCCGTTTCGGGATTTTAAGTGCGGGACTTCCTGAAGGTGTACAGCTTATGAAAGATAAATTTTACAGGTTTTTCTGGATTGAACATCCGGTGGGCATGGTCCTGGCTACTTCGCTGATCACGATCGGAAGGGGCATGGTAAAAAAACAAATAAAAGACCCGTTGAAATATAAACGGGCTTTCTGGCTGTTCTTACTGGCTTTGCTGGTGATCCTGGCCCTGATTCCATGGCCTGGTATGGATATTGTCGGCCGCTCCCTTTGAAAATGTTAGCGTAAAAATCATGGAGCTATTTTTTGATGCCGATGATTTTGGTATAATTTTTTTTTATTCACACCCTCAAAAAATGGCCATATGATCAAATTCCATGAAATTAAAGTTGGTGATATAGTCCAGGTTGAATATGAGCACCAGCGCTTCGAAGGAGAGGTCATTGAACTGGATCATGAAGACAAGCTGGTTCGCGTCCGCACCGGTGAACAGGAATTCTGGTACAGCCCGAACGACCTGTATCCGATTCTATTAGATGATGCTCAGCTCCTCCGGTTCAATTTTAATAAGGAGTTAAATGGTGACAAAACCGTCAAATACCTGCGCGGCCCATTTCGTATCCTCCTCCCGGAAAAAGATCATTTCAATGATTTTGAAATGTGGTACCGGGAAGACCGCCGCCATATCAATCATCCTATCGGAGTGCATGAACTCCAGAACTACTATAACGAGATGACAAAAGTGGATCTTACCCGTGATTAGGCCTTAATTTTCATGGTTTTAGGCCTTTAAAGCCCCTCCTGCCGCTAAAACGGATATTTATCGGTTGAAATTTTATTCTTTCGCCGAGTAATATTATCTTTGCGCTCCCAAAATATATGGCTAAACAAGCGCTTATCAAACAAGACGGAACTATTGTGGAAGCACTTTCGAATGCCATGTTTAAAGTCAAGCTGGAAAATGGGCATGAAATTCTCGCCACAATTTCCGGAAAAATGAGAATGCACTACATACGGATACTGCCGGGAGATAAGGTGGGGGTGGAAATGAGTCCGTATGATTTGACCCGGGGAAGGATCATATTCAGGTACAAATAAAAAGTAAAAAGACTTGTATGAAAGTCAGGGCATCCATAAAGAAACGCAGTGTAGATTGTAAGATCGTGCGCAGAAAAGGGAAACTATATATTATAAACAAAAAGAACCCGCGCTTCAAACAACGTCAGGGATAATCCTGATGTTGCGGTTTTCAATTAATCAATCAGTAATAAAAAATAAGAGATGGCGCGTATTGCCGGAGTGGACTTACCAAAAAAC
>PLEB01000148.1:6958-7514 GCA_003136915.1 Chitinophagaceae bacterium | reverse complement strand
AACCATCAACCATCAACCTTTCTATGCCTTGAACTCTGATGCTTCCCCCTAACGTACCGCACCAACTGTGATGCCGAAAGTACCGCCAGCATGATGAGAAGGGCGGTAAATCCAAAACCTTGAAAAGAAAGCGGCATCATATAATTTCATTTATATATCAGACCAGCAAAGACTCCATTTGTTTAAAACCCTGCCTGACATTAACATTTTCCCAGAGGATCCGGTAAATCGTTTCGGCAATCGGCATATCGGCTTTCAGATTCCGGTTGATGAGGTAGATACAACTGCTGCCATTATAACCTTCTGCCACCATATTCAATTCCAGTTTTGCTGCATTCACCGAGTAACCTTTACCGATCATGTTGCCGAAACTGCGGTTGCGGCTGAAAAGTGAATAACAGGTCACCAATAAATCGCCGAGGTACACGGATGCGGCATAATTGGCACTTTTCTTTGCCGATTCCGAGGCTTCCTTATCGTGAATTCCTACCTCTATATGGCGAATCCCTGCTTTATGAAGAAAGCCCGCCATTTCATCGGCACAGTTAGCGATGAA
>PLEB01000148.1:2762-6902 GCA_003136915.1 Chitinophagaceae bacterium | reverse complement strand
AGCAGGTTTTTACCCGGCAAAATGCCTTTGACTGCAGATAATATTTGTTTATCGCCAAATACATCAGCCGGAAGTTCTTCAAAAATCTTTTCGATATAAGCGGATGGTATAGCTACAATCAGACAACTGGAATCCCGTATCACCTGGGGCAGACTGACACTGGGTCTTAGTTTACTGGTATCAAAATAAACCGAGCTAAGGTATTTAGGATTGTGCCTGCGGCTCTCCAGGTGCCGGACAATCGATTCATTCCGGATCCACCAGTTTACCGAATGGTTATTGTCAGTGAGAATTTTCGCTAAAGCAGTTGCCCAACTGCCACTTCCTATGATCCCAAAACGCATCTGAACCAGAATTTAGCATAAATATACAGCCTTTGAATGGGGTCATTTTTTGGTATCGAAAAGTTTCTCCTTAGGCACAACGGAAACTTTTGTTCCGTCATTGAGAATTTTGCTTACAGTTCCGTAGGGACCGGTGATCACCTGGTCTCCTTCCTTTATCCCGGCGGTAATTTCAATATTATTAATATCCTGGATCGAGCTCTTCACACTCACCTTCTTCACACTGTTATCGGGCTTAAGAAGAAACACAACCTCATCGAGATCCCCTCCCGAGCTCATGGCATTATTGCCAGAATTATCGCTGTTATTCCGATCGCCTTTTGCATCTTTTGCGGCAGCTTGTGAGCCTGCTGTTTTTTCCCGTGTAGTAACAGCATTGATCGGAACAGAAAGCACGTTCATATGTGTTTTTGTTTGAATATCCGCACTGGCTGTCATTCCCGGACGGAACACCAGGCTCTTGGATCTCTTAGGATTTATAAGGTCCTTATAAGAATTGGGATCAAGGCGGATATGAACTTTATAATTGGTGACATCATTGGTACTGGTTCCGCTACTGGATGTGGAAGAAGCGGAGGTTGCAACAATACTGCTGGCAATCTGTGTAACGACACCCGTAAATTTCCGGTTATTATAGGCATCTACTTCCACAGTGGCGGAATCACCGATAAGAACTTTCGGAATATCATTTTCCCCTACGTCAACGATGGCTTCAATTTTACTCATGTCGGCCACGCGCATCATTTCAGTTCCGGCCATCATCGAATTTCCTACTACGCGTTCTCCTTTTTTAACGCTGAGCAGGGATATCACTCCACTAATAGGTGAAGAGATGGTGGTACGGCTGACATTCTCTGCCTGTATGGCGAGGTTGGCTCTTGCGCTGGCCACTGCTGCCATATTACTATGCACACTTTGCTGTGCCGCATTATAATTTGCCTGTGATGTTCTCAGTGTTGTTTCTGCTGTTTCAAACTCCGACTGGGAGATCACTTTTTGTGACAGCAACTGCTTCTGACGGTCGTACTGGGCTTGCGCAGCATCCATGCTTGCTTTTAAACCCGGTAGCGTGGCCGAAACATTGTCCACCATGGCCAGCTGCTGATTTACCTGGGCGGCAGCCTGGTTAACCTGGTTGCCATAGATATCGGCATAAATTTTAGCCAGCTGCTGACCCTTCTTCACACTGTCTCCTTCCTGCACATTGAGCTCAACGATTTCGCCGGAAACATCAGAACTCATTTTTACCTCAACTTCCGGATAAATTTTCCCGCTCGCAGTAACAGTTTCGGTAATGGATCGTTTTTGAACTTTTTCCATGGACACCTTGATGCCTTCTTCTTTTCCAATTACCCCGGATTTTTTGAGAATCACCAGGAGAAGGACGATGACAACAAGGCTTATGATGATCCAAAGCAATTTCTTTTTCATATTGTCAGGTTGTGAAGGTGTTTTATAGTTTAATCCCAAGGCCCTTATAATATTCAAGTACTTTCATACGGAACACATAATCATATTGGGAAATGAGCACGTTAATGCGCGCAGTGAAAAGATTATTCTGATTGGTAAGGTAATCGATGGTATTGAGCATTCCGATATTATACCTTTTGGTAGACAGGTCAAAGGAATTTTCGGCAACAGCAACCGCCTTCTTATTGGCATCGAATTTCTCCAGGGAGGCAACAGCATTATAATATGCCTGGTANNTGCTGACCGAAGTTGTTGCTTAACTGAGATCCATAGCCCGTAAATACTTTATTGATGGGCTGACCGCTATAGGTAGTCGTAACATTGGGTGCAAAAATGGGAAGCTGATTATTAGATGCATCAACAGCGTAAGCACCCGTTGATATAATGGTCTGATTGAAATTCAATCGCTGGAGACTATTTGCAAAGTTATCACCCAGTCCTGCAAAAGCGGTGAGCGTAGGATATAAAAGTCCACGGGTGTAATCAACATTCTTCACCGCCGCGCTGATCCTCAGATCGTTCATTCTTTGTTGCGGAAAAGTGTTAACTGCAATCGCGTAGACCAGGTCGGGCTGAAGGCTGCTAATCGGTTCCACCGGAATGGTTTCAATGGGCGGCGTATCCAGGTCGAATGGCGCGGCGGCATCGAGATTCAGAATCGCTTTTAGCTGAAGGTTGTCGATATCATAAGTTTCCTGCGCGGTAATTACGGAAGAAGTATCCGTAGCAAACTGAACCTCCAATTCAGCAGCATTTAATTCCGGAACCGAGCCGGCATTTACAAGTTTCTGGGTATTTCCCAATTGCTGGCCTGTGAGTTCGAGCTTTGTTTTTGCCACGGCAACCTGTTCCTTGGCGAGCAGCGCCTGCAAATAGGCTGCGGCAACGTTCAGGGTGACGTCATTCTTAACTTTATCAATATTCACCACCTGGGCGGTATAGCTGAATTTATTCGACTCCACTGAACGGCGCAAAGCAAACCAGTTGAAAAGTGTAATGCCAGCGGATAATGTATAACCCTGGAACAGGGACTGGGTATTTTCATAAATATTGGTCGTCCTGTCAATGGAACGTCCGAATGTTAATCCTATAGGCGTATTGATATTGGCGGTTCCGAACTGGGTCCATTTTGCGAGATCGAAACTCAGCTTGGAAGTGCGCGCATCTATATCAGCCTGCTTGATTGAAATATTGATATTGATGGCGTATTCCACGCAGCGGCGAAGATCCCACTTATCCTGGCCAACGGCATTTAAACAGAAAATAAGGGAGCATAGGAAAAAGGTCAGCACTTTGGTCGTTCTCATGTAACAAGTTTATTGGGCATTCATCCCCTTCACAGCCTGCCGGAGCAAGGAGTTGTCAGAAATTTTGCTAAAGTAAAGAATCCATTCTCATTCTCAATCAAAAAAAAGCCTAAAACTGCCTTTAGAATGATAGCCGAAAGGATTGTTCGATGTCCTGAATGATATAATCCGGATCCTCCAACCCAATATATAATCTGAGCAACCGATGGTCAGGGTTACCGGCATCGAACTGTTCGTTTTCAAGCGAGGTACAGCGTGCCAGGATCAGGGACTCGTGGCCGCCCCAGCTAACGGCCATCATAATATGTTTCATGCCCTCGCAGAATTTTACAATCTGCTGCCTGGACACGGCCCGAACGTAGAAACTGATGAGACCGCAGGCATTTTTCATTTGTTTTTTTGCCAGCTCGTATTGAGGGAAGTCCTTATCCAGCGGAAACAGCACCCGCTCTATTTTGGGCTGTTTTTTCAGGTAATCCAGCACTAACCAGGAGCTTTCCGTGATTCGGGCCATCCGGGATTCCAGGCTTCGCAAGCTCCGGATCAGCAACCAGGCGTTAAAAGGCTGTATACCGCTACCGACGGCCAGGAACTCCGAGTCGAATATTTTTTTGATCCTTTCCTTTGATCCAGTGATTATCCCCCCAAGTGTATCACTATGGCCCCCGATATATTTGGTTGCCGTTTGCATGCACAAGTCAATGCCCAGGGGAATGGGTTGCTGGTACAGCGGAGTGCAATACGAATTATCTATCAGGGTTGTGATCCCGTATTGTTTCGCAAAAGCAGCAACTCCGGCAATATCCTGGATGGCAAAGGTCCAGGTGCTTGGGCTTTCAAGATAGATAAGCNNGTTTCCACACCAAACCGGGATAGGATATTGTCAAAAATCCTTTGTACCCAGGAATATGGTTTGTCAACCGAGATAATATGATCCCCGGACTTGCTATTGGCAAGTACAGCCGCAAAGATTGCTGCGGCGCCGCTGTTAAAAACCAGGCAGTCTTCCGCCTGATCCA
>PLEB01000148.1:826-2681 GCA_003136915.1 Chitinophagaceae bacterium | reverse complement strand
AGCGAAGCTGGGAGGGCAGCCCAAATCTTTATCGCCCATCAAATTTAGTCAGACGGCTGGAAATTTGTTTAATTAAAAATGTAAGTAGGAAATTCCATTTTAAAATTATCACATTTCCACATTTTCACATTACCACATTTGCCCTCCATTTTCAAATTTTCAAATTTTCAAATTGAATTTTCACATTACCACATTTCCACATCAGCACATTCCCTCCCTCCACCTCGCGTATTCTCCGTTTTCTGCAATCAGGGTTTCGTGGGATCCCTGAGCGGCCAGTTTTCCATCTTTGAGCAGGATGATGCGATGGCAGTTCTTCACAGTTGACAACCGGTGTGTAATGAAAATGATTGTTTTTTTCTGATCACAAAACCATTGAATTGCTTCATGCACTTTTTGTTCGCTTTCCGGATCGAGAGAGGATGTTGCCTCATCCAGAATTAATATTTCCGGATTCCGGTATAAAGCCCTTGCAATAGCGATCCGCTGCCTTTGACCCCCTGAGAGATTGACTCCCTGTTCATGAATGTCCGCATGATACCGTCCAGGAAGTTTATCAATAAACTCCTCCAATCCAAGCCGTTTACACAACTGCAATACGGTCTTGATATCAGGATCTTCCTCACCCAATGCAATATTAGAAATAAGGCTTCCCTGGAAAAGATCCGTTTGCTGGGGAACAATGGCAATCATACTGCGCAGGGCGGCATGACTTGCGTATTCTATATCCGTTCCGCCAATGAAGATATTTCCCTCATTCAGCGGATATAATCGCTGCATCAGGGAAACAAGGGTGGATTTTCCCGAACCACTCTCTCCCATGATGGCCGTGACCTGATTCATTTCAATGCTGAGTTCCAATCCTTCAAAAACTTTTGTTCTGGACCCATAACGGAAATGCACATTGCTGAATTCAATATTTCCCGGCGGAATAGCTGAAAGCTCATAATAACGGCCTTCAGTTTTTTCCACTTCCAGATCGATAATCTCAAATAGCCGGTCTGCGGCAATCAATGCATCCTGCATATTCTTATTCATTCCGATCAGGGCCTGAACGGGTGTTGTAAAATAGCCTGCCAATGCGTAAAAAGATAAAAGTGCTCCGGGAGATAACTGCCGGTCCATCACGAAATAACTTCCTACCCACAAAATGATAATGGTTATCAGCCGGGTATTAAATTCGGAGACATTCCCGAGTCCGAGTGATGACCTACCCGCTTTATATACCGTCCGCATCAGTGGAATAAACTTTTTCTCAGTCTCCCGGTTAAAATAATTTTCTGCACAGAATCTTTTTATTGTTCCGGCGCCGCGGATGCTTTCCACCAACTGGCTTTCCAGCGCCGCACCCGTTTCCATCATTTTCCGCTGCCATTTTGCATTGATCCGGTTACTGACGAGGTACAACAACAGATAAACCGGTATCACCAGCATCATGACCAGGGCCAGCTTCCAGTAATATAAAAACATCGCAGCGAGACTAAACAGCATCGTCATCAGGTGAATGATCATATACAAAGCAGTATCGTTAATAAAGGCCCGGATTTTGACGGCATCATTCACGCGACTGATAATTTCCCCTACACGCATGCTGTCAAAAAATGATTGTGGCAGATTCATCAGGTGCCTATAATAACCCAGGATCAGCTGCGCATCGATCTGTTGACCGGTCCTGAGCACGATGAGGGACTTAAAATAGCCTGTCCCGGTTTGAAACAGCAGGATTCCAATCATGATTAATCCAAGCAGATTCATCAGCTTCCTGTTTTCATCAGGGAGTACAAAATCAATGATCTTTTGAACATATATCGATGTTGCCAGTCCAAGTATCGTATAGGCAAGCGCACCGAATAAT
>PLEB01000148.1:0-781 GCA_003136915.1 Chitinophagaceae bacterium | reverse complement strand
TTCTTCTGACCCTGTATACGACTACAAAATGCTGCAGTCCCGTATCCTGAACGAGATGGAAGATTGCTGGTAAGGGTATTTCCGGTAGATTAGTATGATCAGCTTTTACTCCCTTCGCCTGTAAATGCAAACGTTTGGCCGCTTCCATCAATCCGTACAGGTTTGTTCCAAGTTTATCCGTTCCTGCATATTGACGTATACGGCTGACCGGAACCAGGTGTCCGTAATAAGCAGCAACCGAAGCAAGACAAACAGCTCCGCAATCCGTGGCATCCCTTTGCCTTAGGAAAATTCCTTTTTTCATAAGGCCAGTTTTATGCCTTTCGGACCGGAGATGCAGCAGGATTCAGCCATTCATCCAAACCATCGTATAACAATTGCCAAAGCGTTCGCCTGTTGATGACAAACCTGGCGGTGAAGCCCATTCCTTTTTTCAATTGACCGGTATATCCGTGTTTCAGCTTCAGTTCATGCCCGTCGAACCGGCAAACGATTTTAAAAAAAGGTTTGCCTTCCATCATGGTAAAATCATTGTCAATCGTCAGAACACTTCCTTCGATAATTCCAAAATAACGATAGCTGAATGCATCAATCTGAAAACGGGCCCGCTGTCCCGGCTTCAGCATGCCGATATCGCGGGTGGATACATAACATTCACCTACAAGTTGACCATCCGGAGAAACGGAGCATATGGTTTCATCCTGTTGAACAGCAGTTCCGGCGTACCTGGAAACAAGGCCCTGCAATGAGCCCGACACGGGCGCGCGAATGCAATAGGATT
>PLEB01000262.1 GCA_003136915.1 Chitinophagaceae bacterium | reverse complement strand
CTGGACGGACTTCCACTGGAATATGAATTCAGTAAGGACAAACTGCAAATCAAGTATGTGCTGGCGTCTATTAATCTTAATCCCGTACCCGCGTCAAAATTTGATATTCCCACAAGCGGATACCGCGAGATGACATATGAAGAAAGTTTAAAGTTGAAACTTAGCAATTAAACGGGGCGGGAAAAGCAGGATCCTTACTTAGGGATCTGGATCCTTACACCAAGGAACTGAAGATTGGTGCTGCCACTATTCGTTACAGGTCCGATATTCACTTTGTACTGATATGGAAGAATGAAGGTGGTATTGCCGCGCTGGTAAGTAATCATCGCATTGATGGAGATTCGGTTGTCTGCCTGCGGCCTGAAAGACATGATCGTTCCGCTGTAAGCAGGCGATTTCTTCAATGAAAAAGAGGAAGCCGCATTGATCGGTGTGAAACTATTATCAAATTCCCTGTGCTTTTTTTTGTCGCCGCCACCTTTACTTGCAAAAGCAATGACAGTCACCGCCAAAAGCAGCATGCTAACCGCGAAAAAACGCACGGTATGCAGGATTGATCTCTGGGAAACAGGCGACATCATGCACCAAAGGTAATACTAAAATTTTTGTTTTTTTTAACCTTCCATCACTTATTTCCCTGCTTTTTTAACATATTCACCGATCTTTTTAATCAAAAAGCAGTCTCCGGTTGCGATTTGCCAATGTAGGGAAGACTGGCTGCGGGGTTCATAATTAATTTGTGATTAAGGGATTATGGACTAATTTAGTATAACCACCTTAAATGAAAGAAAATCCATACCACCCCGAACAGGAAGAAATAAAGGAATTGTTGAAGCAATACGGCGCACTGAGAAATGGCCGAAAGCACAGTTTCCTCGACGAAGAATGTTTTGAAAAAATCATAGATCATTACGACGGTAAGGAAGAGTTCAACCAGGCGCTGGAAGCCGCTGAACTTGGCATAGAGCAATACCCATATTCATCTGTTCTCCTGATAAGGAAAGCCGACCTGCTCATAGCAACCCGGAAATACTTCGATGCTTTGCAGATCCTCGAAAGGGCTTCCCTGCTGGATTCGACGGATATCAACCTGTATATACTAAAAACGGATGCGTACCTGGCCCTTGACCAACAGGAAAAAGCTGTTGTGCTACTTCAGGAGGCCCTGGGTCTTTTTGAAGGACAGGAAAGAATTGAATTGTTATTTGAACTTGCTGATGTCTATGACGATTATGAGGAATTCGACAAGATTTTTGACTGCCTTCGATGGATACTGGAACAGGATTACGAAAATGAAGAAGCGCTTTACAAGATCTGCTTCTGGACTGACTTCACCGGCCGCAATGAAGAAAGTATCCGCCTTCACCAGTATATAATCGAAGAAAATCCCTATTCAGAGCTTGCCTGGTTCAACCTGGCTGCTGCTTATCAGGGCTTGAAACTGTATGAAAAGGCGGTGGATGCGTATAAATATGCGGTGGCAATAGACGAGAAATTCGATTATGCCTACCGCAATATGGGCGATGCTTTTATCCGCCTGAGAAAATACCGGGAAGCTATTGAGAGTCTTGAGCGGGTGCTTGAACTTTCAAAACCGGAAGATGTGATTTTCGAAGCGATCGGACATTGCTATGATAAACAACGCAATTTTGCACAGGCCCGGTTTTATTACAGAAAAGCCTCTCACCTCAATCAGGGCGACAGCAAACTGATATACAAAATCGCCTGCACCTACCTTAATGAAGCTCAATGGGCATATGCCGTTAAACAATTGGATGCTGCCATAAGGCTGCAGGGAAAACATTCGGAATATTATCTTGCGCTCGGTGAATGCAGGATTCAGCTCGGTGAATATAAAGAAGCCATCCAATCGTTTGCTACGGTTGTACGCTTGCGTCAAAAAAATATTTCGGGTTGGGAAGCCCTGGTGCGTTGCTATTATCTCGCAGGGATGTATAAGGAAGGGCTTGAGCAGGTTCAGCAGGCCATGCGCATCGCCGGAAATAAGCCATTGCTGACTTTTTATATGAGCGCTATTTATTTTGCTATGGGAAAACCAAAGGAAGGATTGCTTCATCTGGACAAAGCCCTTTCCAAATCCCCGAAGCTGCTGAAGAAAATGATTGCGCTTAATCCCTCCCTGTTGCAGTCAGCTTCCATCGTTGACGTAATAGCCAGATACAGGAAAAGATAAAGCTTCCTTATTTTTGCAGCGCAGGATTTTTTAATCAACAATTTATTGTCGATGAATTTTACACTCAGTCAGCTACCGGTAAGAACACCGAAACCCCGTAGCGTAGGTCTTACTATGGTAATGGACAAAGGGTTAAGTACGGAAGAAACAAGAAATTTTTTGAGCGTTGCCCACCCGCATGTGGATGTGGTTAAACTGGGATTCGGCACCTCGTATGTTACTCCGGATCTTGAAAAAAAACTGGCAGTTTACAAATCATTTAAGATCCCTATTTATTTTGGTGGAACACTCTTTGAGGCTTTTCTGATCCGCGATCAGTTGGATGATTATATAGCCATGTGTAACTATTATGAAGTAGGTTATATGGAAGTGAGCGATGGCTCGGTAAATATAGATCATAAGGAAAAGTGCAGGCTGATTGAAAGACTCACCAAATATGCTACCGTGCTGAGTGAAGTGGGGAGTAAGGATGCTGCNNGGGAACATCGGCATTTACAGGGGCACGGGCGAAGTACGCGAAGGACTTGTTCAGGAAATTCTTACACAGATCCCCTCTGAAAAAATATTATGGGAAGCTCCTCAAAAATCACAGCAACTTTATTTTATACAACTCATTGGCGCAAATGCGAACCTGGGAAATATCTCTCCCCAGGAAATGATTGCACTTGAAGCCATGCGCATTGGCCTGAGAGGC
Organism: Chitinophagaceae bacterium; assembly: GCA_003136915.1. GTDB lineage: Bacteria > Bacteroidota > Bacteroidia > Chitinophagales > Chitinophagaceae > Puia. The sequence goes on along the minus strand of PLEB01000262.1, from coordinate 1,672 downwards.
GATACCTTTGATTTGTTTCTTCACAAAACAGCATCTAAGTGAAAAAATTCGGCCTGATCGGATATCCGCTGGGCCATTCCTTTTCACGGAATTACTTTAACAACAAGTTCCTTGAAGAGGCTATAACAGACTGCACTTATTCAAATTTTGAAATAAAGTCCATCGATGCGATAACAGCAATTTTAAAGGATAAGGAGTTGTTGGGGCTCAATGTGACCATACCTTACAAGCAGGCTGTTATTCCTTTCCTGCATAACCTGGATGAGGTGGTGAAAATAACAGGTGCATGCAATTGCGTCCATATTGCAGAACAGAAATTATCGGGCTTCAATACAGACGTAACCGGATTTGAAAAATCATTGATGGAAAAATGGAGGCCGGAAGATTGCAGGGCGATTATCCTCGGAACCGGAGGGTCTTCAAAAGCGGTGGCTTATGTTTTGAGTAAGCAAGGCATTGAATACCTATTTGTTTCAAGGAAGCCGGATGGTTCTCCAAACTGCATTAAGTATGAGGACCTGACAGAGAAATTAATCAGCGAACATTCGCTTATCATCAATTGCACGCCGCTGGGAATGCATCCGGAAATAGACGCCTTCCCGCCATTTCCCTACCGATTCCTGACCCGTGAACACTACCTGTTCGACCTGATATATAATCCCCCAAAAACTTTATTTCTTAAGAAGGGGGAGGCTGCCGGTGCGAGGACAAAAAATGGGGCGGACATGCTAAAGATTCAGGCAGAAGCGAGTTGGGATATATGGAATTCAGGGTCGGGGAGATAATTTCGTACGTGCAGGTTCCGGCAACTGACTTACCTTTTTCGAGGAATAATCAAAGCATACCATGCCCGTTTTAGCAAGCGCAAGGAGCGAAATTGCGTCTCCGGTTTTTTTCTCCAGTTTATAAAACAAGTCAAATCCCACCCGGCTGAATTCAGATGCCGTAACCGATACGGTTACCACATCGCCATAAAGAATTTCCTTTTTGAATTCGATGGATGCATCGCTCATGATCAGGCTGGTTCCCTCGAGATTAAGTTCAGTATATCCCAGGGATTGGAGGAATTGCACTCGGGCCTCATGAATAAAGGAAAGTACGGTATCGTTTCCCACGTGCGACCCGTAATTGAGATCTGTTATCCGAACTGCAAAGGAAGTGTTGAAAGAAAAAAAATCCGGCATCTCCAATTTAATTCTGGCCATGGGCATTACAATTATTTAAGATTACTTTTCAGGAACAGGATCATTTTGTCCGCCGCTTTTTTCCTGTGACTAAATAGATTTTTTTCTTTGGTGGTCATTTCTGCAAAGCTTTTGCGCGCTCCGTCCGGCCTAAAGACCGGATCATAACCAAAACCGCCGGTGCCCTTTCTCTTAAGCAGAATATGACCTTCGCAAATACCTTCGAAAAAATATTCCTTATCATCCAGGATCAGGGAGATCACAGTCCGGAACCGCGCCCTTCGCCTGGAAGAATCACGCAGGCTGGCCAGGAGTTTATCTATGTTTTTTGAAAATGAAACAGGTTCGCCTGCATAGCGAGCACTCCGGACGCCGGGCTCGCCCTTCAGGTCATCCACTTCAAGCCCTGTATCCTCACTGAAACAATCTTTTCCATTGGAAAGAAGATAAACGGTCCGCGATTTTTCCAATGCATTTTCGCGGAGGGT
>PLEB01000051.1 GCA_003136915.1 Chitinophagaceae bacterium | reverse complement strand
TGAAGGGGAAATATGCAATGAGGTTGGAGGGTTGGATCTGGTTTGCCGAATCATAGCCGCCGGGATTTGTAGGGGCGACGGGTGGAGGGGTACCACTGCTGGTGCTCGATTTCTTGGAGCATGAAACGACCATGCTGCTAACTGTTATAAGGGTACCGATAATAAGAATACCCAATTTTCCATTTTTTCTTTTCATACCATTGTTTTTATTGTTACTATTTAAAAATGACTATTTAATAATCCAGATCAATAGCCCAGATTTTGACTAAGCCTTCCTCCGCTTATAGCTATTTCCGCGGAAGGAATCGGAAGCAATTCATTCTTGCCCGCAGTAAAATTTTTCCCGCTGGCCTGCATTACCTGCGATGCTCTACCCTGTCTTACCAAGTCCCAGAATCTATCGTGCTCCATCGCCAATTCAACTCTGCGTTCATTCCAGATTGCTGTTCTGAGGTCGCTTTGAGAGCCTGCAGCGGTGGGTCCAAGATTAGCTCTTTGTCTTACCTGGTTAAGATCTGCAATAGCCATACCTGAATTCGATAATTCGTTTGCCGCTTCGGCGTTGATCAGCAGCACTTCCCCATATCTTAGGATGTGCACGTTCTTTTGTTTAAGTCCCCGGTTTCCAAAAAAGACTTCAATCTGATTAAGTCTGTTCTCGCTGTGCCAGGCTTTGTAGTTATAATACGCGATAGGACCATAGGCGGTAGGACCAGTCATCGTAGGAACGACAAAGCCGTCAAATAAAGTATCTGGAGGACCTCCTTCCGGAAGGCTGATTATGGTAGCGGCCTTTCGCACGTCGCCTGGTTCATACGCGTCTACCAGGTTCTGCGTAGGCATATCAAATCCAAATCCTCCATCGTTAGTTGGGTTCCATGCATTAGGATTATTCCAAGGCGTGGTAGGAGTTCCCATGCCATTGTCCTGACGAGGGCCCTGGAATTCGCAATATTCAGGAATTCCATTATCGGCACCTCCAAAAATGCCTGTCTCTATTTCGAACACGGACTCAAGAGGGTCGTTGTCTCCAGCCTGTCTCCATATCTTGGAGTAATCCGGCTCCAGTCCGTATTGGCCGGAGTTAATAACGTCGAGCGTCAGGTTGTAGGCTTGCGGCCAGTTCTTCAGGTAAAGGTAGACTTTAGCCAGCAGAGTTTCCGCGGCTCCTTTAGTGGCCCTTCCAAGATCGGTTTGTTTGGATTTGAGCGGAAGGTTATTTACTGCATATTGCAGGTCCGGGATGATTGCCTTATTATACACAGCGCTGTCGGTAGCCCTGACATAAAAAGAACTGTCCGTTTCCCTCGGTCCGCTCGGAACAGTCAATACGATGGGTACTCCTCCGAACATGCGCAAGAGATTAAAATAAAGATAACCTCTTATAAAGCGCATTTCGGCGGACCGGATCCTGATCGTACCTGTATCGAGCGCAGCCTGGGCAAGCGCATTGAGCGCGTTATTTGTTCTCGAAATGCCGGCATAATAGCCCCTCCACAATCCGTCTATATATTGATTATCGGAGGTGAGTGTTGTGAAATTATCTATATCGCCTGCCGGTCCCTGATCTCCCGGATAGCTTCCTTTATCAGCATCATCAGACATAATATTCGTAACCGTTATGAAAAATAATCCGTGAATATCGTAACCATTGAATGCACTTGCGCCGGTTGGATCTGGAGTTATCAGGGCGCTGTATGCTGCAGTGACTTCATCCAGTGCGATCTGTGGATCCAGCAAGGGAGATTCCTGGCCCTGAGGTGGGGTACTCAGGAAAGACTTTTTGCATGCGCCTGATAGAAGCATAAAAGCAAGTAAGATTGCAGCGACTTTTACTTTTGTCATAAAAAAAATTTAACCATTCCTGTTTATAATCCAAGATTCAACCCTACGGCAAAAGTCCTTGTGGTAGGGTATGTGCTTAACTCGATGCCTGCATTTGTAGGGCTTGATCCAGGCAATTCTGCCGAGAAACCGGAATATTTTTTCAGCGTCAGCGGATTTTGTGCATTGACGAATATCCTCAAGCTGCTGATCACTTTCTGGTTCTGAAGCATCTTGGCAGGAAGACTATACCCTAATGAAACATTATTGATCCTTACGAAATTTCCGGACTCGACAAAATAGGTAGATGCCGGAAGGTTGCCACCGTTAGCCCTGGGTTCCGTCTCTGAATGGTTGGAATTAGTCCAACGATTCTCGGCTGTTGAGGCTTCCACATTATCCGTGAACACCACGCGTGCTTGCTTCTTTCCGTTATAAACTTTATTGCCAAAATTCCCATATATATCAACTGAGAGGTCGAAGTTCCCAAAATTTACTCCCGCGGATATTCCATAATAGGCCACCGGTTGATAAGACCCGGCATATACTGTGTCCAGTACGCCGTTGGTATATTGGTACTTGAAATCACCTGGCTGGGCTGCGGGTTGCAACAATTTGCCATTCTTGTCAACGTAACTATTGATATCATTCTGGTTTTGAAATACTCCGATCACTTTTCGGGTGAAGAAGCTTCCAATTGGATGGCCATTGGTTGTTTCGGTGACGAAATAACCATTGATATTGCCATCGAAAAACGGTGAGCCGCCATTCAATCCAGTGACATTGTTCCTATTGAAGCTGATATTTCCACCCACATAATAGGATAAATGATTATTGATCTTCGCGTTCCATTTCAAGGATAGTTCCAACCCGCTATTTTCAATGGAGGCCGCATTAGTCAGCACATAACCCGGTGTGATGGAACTATTCGGATCAGGCTGGCTGCCGAATGTTCCCGGAACCCTGACCAGGATAAGGGCTCCCTGAGTCTTTTTATCATACGCATCGATCTCGCCACTGAGCCTGTTATCCAGCATGCTGAATTCCAGGCCTATATCATATTCGTCGGATGTCTCCCATTTAATATTCAAATCCTTGATCTGGGGAACAAAGGACCCTGAAACCGGGGCATTAGCGCCATTGAAAAAATAAGGTTGGTTCTGCAGTAGTGTCACGGAAGAAGCATCAGAGGGGATATTGGAATTCCCTACCCGCCCCCAGCCGCCTCTTAGCTTAAGGTTGTTGAATATTTTTTGATTGTCCATGAATTTTTCCCTGGTGATGATCCATCCGGCGCCAATAGATGGGAAGTATCCCCAGCGGTTTTGCTCAGAAAATACCGAACTGCCGTCCGCCCGGAATGTAGCAGTGATAAGGTATCTATCATCGTAGCTATAAAACACTCTGCCGATAAATGAGTTCCGGGTATATTGGTCAGCAGAGCTGCTGTTGAATTGAAGATTTTGATTCCCATTTTGAAGATACCATAAATTGGGATTGGGAGGTACATCCGGCCTCGAAGCGCTAAATCCGCTGGCCGAATACTTTTCTGAGGTAGCTCCCGCAAGCGCAGTAATCTTGTGTTTGTTAAAGGTCTTATTGAAAGTGATGGTATTATCCCAGGTCCAGTGATAATACTTATTGGAGGTTACGTTCAGATTACTCTGGGTGGCTCCCTGACTGCCACCATTTGATGTGAAAACCGTAGTGTCGTTAGGGAGCATGTAAGTATAAGCACGATCGTTATAGAAATCGACCTCATCGCCGAAGCTGGTTTTGAGAGCAAGCCATGTCACGGGTTTGATCTCGAGATATCCCGTTCCCTGAATGCGGTTGTCAAGGCTCAAATCATTGGTTGACCGGGCGTCGAGGATGGGGTTGCCCACATTCTGAAAGGAGGAGGTATTTCCGTATTTTCCGTTAAGGATTCCGGGTATGATGGGAGCAGCCCTGTAAGCATCTTCAACAATTCCTCCGGTATTGACGTTCTGCCCGGTGCCGCTGGCGTATGAAGCAACAACTCCGATCTTAATATAATTGGTAGGACTAAATTCATTGTTAAACCTTACCGTATAGCGGTTGAAGTTATTGGCGATGATAATCCCTTCATCCGTCATATAACCCAGGCTCAATAAATATTTATTTTTATCACTGCTTCCGGAGATAGAAATATTATGATTTTGATAGAAAGCGGTCCGGAGCACCTGCCCATACCAATCTGTGTTAAAACCGGTGGGAGTAATATTGGGACCAAGGGCGGCCTCAACATAATCAACATATTGTTTGGCATCAGCCATCTTCACCAGGTTAGCCGCTTGCCTGATTCCGAGATTGACCGAATAATTCAGTTTCATTTTTCCCGTTCCCTGCTTCGTGGTAATCAGTATTACACCATTGGCTGCTCTTGCTCCATATATTGCGGTGGAAGAAGCATCCTTCAGCACGTCTACGCTCAGAATATCGGCGTTATTAATATTGGTTATGTCAGTGGTTATGACTCCATCCACCACATATAACGGATCGGCGCCTGCCAGGATGGAGCCGGTGCCTCTTATGCGGACTACCGGAGAACTTCCCGGCTGACCGCTGCTTATGATTTGCACACCAGCAACCTTGCCTTGTATGGCTTGCGTAGGAGTCATGACAGGCTGCTTTACGAGCTCTGAACCTTTCACAGTTCCCGTTGCACCAGTGATGTCTATTTTCCGCTGAGTGCCATAACCCACTACCACAACCTGATCCATTGGCATTACTGATTGAACCAATTTTATATTCAGTGAAGTCTGATCATTCACCGGCACTTCCTTCGTTACATAACCAATATAAGAAATTACCAGAATGGAATTCGGAGATGCTGAGATAGTAAAGCTTCCATTGTTGTCTGTGGTGCTTCCGGTTGTCGTATTTTTTAAGGTGACAGATACTCCACTTAACGGATCTCCATTTTCGGAAGTCACGGTTCCAGTTATTACAACG
>PLEB01000177.1 GCA_003136915.1 Chitinophagaceae bacterium | reverse complement strand
GGTCCATGATTAATTTATAAAATCATTTCGAGGGAAATAAATAAGAACAATTATTTAGGGATCCTTCTGAAAGGGATTGGAAAAAACACTTTCGCCATTGGCAGCAAAATAAAAGTGTATAAAGGTCCACAGGTATTTTACCGGGAAGTAGTTCCAAGCAGGGGATTTCAGTCTTCCGTNNACTAAATTTGATCATCCGGCGATTAATCAGGTTTATACGGTTCAGGAAGCCGCGGTAAAAACTGAACCAGCTTCGGCTCCAATAAAGAGCATAGATACGCCATTACTCAAATTGGTAAAAAGCAATTTCGAAAAACACGTTGAGGACAATAATATTGATTTTTATTACGAGCACAACGTTCCTAAATTACTTTCAAGGGAAGGACCCAAAGCCGCTGTGGGCGACGTAAACGGAGATGGGCTCGAAGACGTTTACATCGGAGGTACAGCAGGTCACCCGGGCCAGCTCTATCTCCAGACGGCTGATGGCAAGTTTGTAAAAAAAGATGAGCCGGCTTTTGCGCAGTTCAATGATTTTGAAGACGAGGCAGTATTATTTTTCGATGCCGATCACGACGGCGATCTCGATCTTTTTATCGGACCTGGTGGAAACAATAACCGGCCTTTCAGCAGGCAAATGCAAAACAGGCTTTTCAAAAATGACGGACACGGGAATTTCACAATTTACCCAGATGCCTTCCCAGCCAATCTGAATGGCGTAAATACCGCTGTGGCCATAGCCTGTGATTTTAACCACGACGGATTTATGGATCTGTTTGTTGGCGGCAGAAGCGTGCCCAGGCAATATGGAACTCCCCCATCCAGCTTTCTTTATGTGAATGATGGCAAGGGGCATTTCACGGATATCGCTGCAACGAAAAATCCGGATATCGCACATATCGGAATGGTGACCGGAGCCTGCTGGGCAGATATGACCGGAGACGGAGAAAAGGATCTGATCATAGCAGGTGAGTGGATGGCGCCGAGAATTTTCTCATTCAGGAAGGACCATTTTGAAGAAATTAAAACAAATCTGGAGAACCTATTCGGATGGTGGGAACAGGTGGCCGTTGCTGATTTGAACGGCGATGGTAAATTGGATTTAATACTGGGAAATATCGGAGAGAATTTCTACCTGCGACCCGATTCCAGCCATCCCGTAAAGCTATGGGTGAACGATTATGATCTAAATGGTAACATTGATAACATACTAACCAGGACGATTGACGGAAAAGACATGCCGGTCTTTCTGAAGCATGACATGGAATTGCAGATTCCCTCGTTGAAAAAAAAGAACCTAAAGCATGCTGAGTATGCCAAAAAAACAATACAGGATTTATTTCCGAAGGCCATGCTGGATGCGTCACTGGTAAAGAAATTTAATTATTGCCCTTCCATAGTTGCTTTCAATGAAGGCAATGGCCGGTTTACCATCCGGGAGTTGCCGCCGATGGTACAGTTTTCTTCCGTAAATGCGATCCAATGCGCTGACGTAAATCAGGACGGGATCCCCGATTTGATTTTGGGTGGTAACGAATTCGGTTTCCTTCCCCAGTTTGGAAGATTGGATGCGGGTTTTGGAGATGTATTAATCAATGACGGAAAGGGAAATCTGACCTGGCTGGGCAAGGATAAGTCAGGCGTTGAAGTGTCTGGCCAAACAAGAGACATCGCAAAGATCAATGGCACCGGTAGAACAAGCTTTCTGTTTCTTGTCAATGATGAGTACCCTGTTTTGTATCAAATCAGCAAGAAGCGAAAAAAATTAAGACATTAAAATTANNTTCCGGCTGTCATTCTTCGTCTGTGAAGCAACCGGTGTTGTTTGAAACGCTGGAGAATACCAGGACCGGTTTGGATTTTTCCAATACGCTGACGCCCACGCAGGAGTTCAATGTTTTCAAATACATGTATTTCTATAATGGCGGTGGCGTTGGTGCGGGAGATTTTAACAACGATGGGAAAATCGATCTTTTTTTTGCCGGGAACCAGGTGCCTGACAGACTTTACCTGAATGAAGGAAATCTTCATTTCAAAGATGTAACTGCAGAGGCAAAAATTCCTGATGATGGCGGCTGGTCCACTGGCGTTTCAGTCGTAGATATTAATAATGACGGGCTGCTTGACATATATATTTGCCGTGTAGGAAATCATGAAACACTTCATAGTCATAATCTCCTGCTCATTTGCCAGGGAATCGACGAACATGGTGTTCCTTATTATAAAGATGAAGCAAAGGAATATGGCCTTGACTTTTCCGGTTTTAGCACCCAGGCTGTGTTTTTTGATTACGATATGGATGGGGACCTGGACATGTACCTCTTAAATCATTCCATCCACCAGAATGGAACCTTTGGTCCGCGCAATGAAAAACTGGCTTCGTTTAATCCGCTTTCCGGCGACCGGTTATACCGGAATGATGGCAACAATAAGTTTACGGATGTAACCAAAGAAGCCGGCATACACAGTTCAGTAATAGGATACGGATTGGGGGTCAGCGCGTCTGANNCAGTTTACCATGGGTGTTGATGTGGCCGATTTAAATAATGACGGCTATCCTGAGATTATATCCATGGATATGCTGCCATCTGATCCGTATATCCTCAAACGATCGGAAGGCGAAGATGATTATGAAACCTTCAATCTTAAAATCGGTTACGGATACAATTATCAGTATACACGGAATAATCTTCAATTAAACCGCCGCAATGGAATGTTTAGCGAGATAGGTCTTTATTCGGGCGTATATGCATCCGACTGGTCCTGGTCGCCACTGTTCTTTGATTTTGATAACGATGGGAAAAAGGATCTTTTCATCTCCGATGGAATTCCGAAAAGGCTCAATGATATTGACTATATCAATTTCATTTCCAATGTGGACCTCCAGGAAAAGATGCGTTCAACCGGCCTCGATAAGAAAGACATGAAGCTGATTGACCGGTTCCCGCAAATAAAGATTCCAAATAAATTTTTCAGGAATGGCGAGGACCTTCAGTTCACAGATATGGCAGATCATATCGCGAATAATAAAAACAGGTATTCCAATGGAGCAGTGTATGCCGACTTTGACAATGACGGCGACCTGGATGTGGTTGTAAATAATATTGATGACCCGGTATTGTTTTATGAGAACAAAAGCAACGACAAAAAAGACAAAGCTTTTGTGGAAATCAAGCTGAATGGTCCTTCTAAAAACGTCAATGCGATAGGCTCGAAGATCATACTTTTTGATAGCGGCGGGATCCGTACTTACGAAAAATATCCCGTTCACGGGTTCTTATCGAGTATGGAAACGCCGGTCCATATCGGGTTGGATAAATCAAGGATCGATTCAGCATTTTTGATTTGGCCAGACAATACCTGGCAGCAGATTAAACTGGAGCCGGTCAATACCCTGATCACATTCAGTTACGTGAAAGGCCTGCCTAAATATGATTATTCCATTATCAGGAATCATTGGAAAAACCCAACCCGGCCCGTTAAGGATATCACAAGCGAAACAAATATTTTATATAAGCACAAAGAGAACCCCTTTCATGAGTTTGAACGCGAACCGTTGATACCTCATATGTTGTCTACTGAAGGGCCCGCGCTTATGGTGGCGGATTTCAATAAGGATGGATTGGAAGATGTATTCATTGGATCCTCGAGGGATGGAAAAAGTGCTGTGTTCCTTCAGCAGAAATCGGGCAAATTCATTAGATCTGTTCAACCGGATCTGGAAAATGACAGTACTTACGAAGATGTTGCTTCCTGTGTGGCGGATGTAAACCAGGATGGGTTTCCTGATCTCATTATTGCAAATGGTGGTAACGAATTTTTTGGCCCCGACCAACACCTCACGCCGAGGATCTATCTCAATGACGGAAAAGGGATTTTTAAGCGTCAGTTGAATTCATTCGACAGCCTTTTTATCAACGCATCATCGGTTGTTGCATGCGATTTTAATGGTGACGGCTATCCGGATTTATTTATTGGCGGGAGATCGGTCCCCTATAATTATGGTCAGATCCCCAGATCCTATTTGCTGGAAAATGACGGGAAAGGCAGGTTCAAAGATGTAACAGAAAAATATGCTCCGGGTCTTTCCCATGTAGGATTTGTTACTGATGCTTTGTGGTTTGATTTAAACCAGGACGGTAAACAGGACTTAATTCTTTCCCTCGAATGGGGAGGAATCGTTGCTTATATCAATCATAACGGAGTTTTTGAAAAGAAGGAGCTCACAGACAAAAAAGGATGGTGGAATTTTATCTTGCCAGTGGACCTGAATCATGATGGGCAGATCGACCTGGTAGCCGGGAACCTCGGACTGAACAGCCGGTTAAAAGCCTCCGATATGGAACCTGTAAGGTTGTACTATTATGATTTTGATAAGAATGGGAAAAAGGACCAGGTCTTGTCTTACTTCCTGAACGGCCGTGAATTGCCGTTTGCCAATAAGGAAGAATTGGAGAAACAGATGCCCGCTCTGAAGAAAAAATTCCTGTACGCAGAAGATTTTGCAAAGGCCTCTTTCACCGATATTTTTCCAAGGGAAAAATTAAAAGAAGCGGATATACTCGTCGCAAATTATTTTTCAAATGCAATATTGCTTAATCGCGGCAATTTAAAATTTGATCTTATTGCTATGCCCTGGCAGGCCCAGTTATCGTCTTACCGCGATGCCGTGGTCGTAGATGCAAACCGCGACAGTCTGCCTGATATCCTTCTCGTTGGAAATTACTATGAGAATAACATTCAGATGGGCCGGTACGATGCTGATTTCGGGACCCTGTTGCTGAATCAGGGAAATGGAAAATTTTCAGTGGAAAGTCTTAATGGCCTTGAAATAAAGGGTCAGGTGAGGCATATACGAGGAATCCATATCGCAGGAAAAGAAGCATTTGTACTCGCGAGGAATAACGACAGTACTATGGTCATTCAGTTTAATGGGAAATAACCATTCGGTCATTTTGATCCCGCAACTTCAAAAGTCGACACCGCAGCTCCGGGAAGACCATCCGGAGAAATTCCCTGAATTACAACAGCAAATTTTCCAACCAGATCAGAGGTAAAAAAGGATAACTGCGTTTTGCCGCTCTTGCCGGTCACCACCTGTGGAGACCATGACAATACATTACGGAAATCAGGTATTGGACTGTTCTCCTGGTCCTTGTTCGTGTAAGCCGGAGAATAGAATTCACGTTGTTGCTGCAGTCCGTCGTATTCAAAAAGAATTGCATTCGGATCCAATTGCGATGCGCCAAGCTCACCCGAATATGATTTAACGCTTACAATGCCATCGACAACTGAGGGTCCCGTAAAAAATCTCCGCGATACAACCTCTATATTATTTATTTTTAAGGGATCAAGTGCGATGATCTTACTGGCGTCAAAGACGGGTAAGCCATCCAGAAGGATTAAAGGGCCATCATCAAAATAAATATTGAAAAGAATATTCCTAACCCTGAACCTGAATTTATCATCCTCCTTACGAATGCGAACATCTTCCACAAATTCCCTCATCACTTCTTCCATCGTTACAAAACGGGTATAATCGTCAAGATGGTATAGCCTGTCTGGCCTTCCATAAAACGGTATTGAATCCGATACAGATCCGGGCAAATAGGAATGCTTGATTTCAAAGTTATACGTATTTTCCACCTGTGCATTGATGCTGCGTTTCAGAAGCCCGGCCTCCCATTTTTTTGATAAACTTAGCGGAGCCGGAACCGTAGTGGAAAATTTATCAGCGTATGCATTGGAAATATCCAGGCGGAAGTTTGAATCTTTTTGATTTGCAGCCTGAAGAACAATGATATTGCTTTTGTAAATATTTTTAAAAGTAAACCGGATTGAGCCATCTCCTTTGCTGGTTGCACTGCTGAATCCAAAATTTGTTCCGGGGACGCTCAGATAAAAAGGAATACCCTTCCCGGCTGCTCCTGTATTTTTATCTTCAACCCTGCCATTCACAACCGGGCCCTCAATTTCCGGAAGGAATTCAAAAGCCGGCTGCCTGTAATTAAAAAGATCTTCCCATTTGAACCTCCTCCAACCCTGGGTTAAAAGCAAATTATCTATCGCCTGATCGGATTCCGCATCGGTATGCCCGATATAATAATCGGGCGACTCTATAATTCCTTTGAGGTCGGAAGTTAAAAAGAGATAGCTGACAATATTTTCTTT
>PLEB01000462.1 GCA_003136915.1 Chitinophagaceae bacterium | reverse complement strand
ATGGTTGATGGTTGATGGTTGACGGTTGACGGTGAGTGTTTGGGTAGAAAGGGTTGACGGGTGACGCAAGACAGAATCAGGTGAAAGATTCCATCATTTTTTTGCTGCCGGCAAAAAATGGGATCCGTTGGTGGAGGGATAATGGTGTTATTTGAAGAATCTTTTGTTGTCCGTTCGTTGCCGCACCTCCGGCCACTTCAAGAATAAATGCAAATGGATTGCATTCATAAACGAGGCGCAGTTTGCCCTCCGGATTTGCTTTCGTTCCCGGATACATAAATATTCCTCCTTTAAGCATATTGCGATGCAGGTCAGCTACCATGCTTCCTGTATATCTTTGGGAATAAGGACCGCCGCTTTCTTTTGTTTTTCGCTGGCAGGCATCGATATATTTCTGCACTTTTTCATTGTAGGCAAAGAAATTTCCATGGTTTACTGAATAGATCTTTCCCTGCTCCGGGCAGTGGATATCCGGATGACTCAGTGTAAATTCTCCTATGGATGGATCGAGTGTAAATCCGTTAACGCCTCTGCGTGTTGCATATACCAGCATGGTAGAAGACCCGTAAATGATATAACCTGCGGCGACCTGCAATTCTCCTTTCTGTAAAAAATCCTTTACCGTACAGGGCGATCCTTTTTCGCTTATTCTTCTATAAACACCGAAGATGGTCCCGATGGAAATGTTCACATCAATATTGCTGCTGCCATCTAACGGATCTATTACCACCACGTACTTGGACTGGTTGCACAGTTCCTCATTAAATGCCACTAAATCATCCAGCTCTTCCGAGGCGATGCCGGCGCAGCTGACGCCCCGCTGGAGCACGGCCATAAATTCGGCATTGGCAAATTCATCGAGCCTTTGTACGGATTCTCCCTGGATATTAACGGAACCTGTCTCGCCGAGAATGTCTACCAGCCCGGCCTTATTCACCTCCACATTCACACGTTTGGCGGCAAGTGCGATATCCCGCAGCAGGTTGCTCAGCTCGCCAGTAGCATTGGGCAGGGACCTAAGTTCCTGTTTTCTAAATTCTTCTAAGGTCAGGATGTCCCGGTTGATGATCATGCCCACGAATGTATATAATCTTTGTTTTCAATGTCCAGGGCGGCCCGCGTTAGCATTAATGGATGAAAGCTGTCGAGCATGACCGCCAATTCTTTGGTTTCTTTTACACCCAGACTTTTTTCAACCGTTCCCGGGTGTGGTCCGTGGGGTATACCGGCGGGATGGAGGGTGAGCATACCCCGGGTTACCTGTTTGCGGCTCATAAAATCACCGTCGACATAGTAAAGTAATTCGTCGCTGTCTATATTGCTGTGGTTATAGGGGACCGGGATAGAAAGCGGATGGTAGTCGAACATCCGGGGAACAAAGGAGCAAACAACAAAATTACGCCCCTCAAAAGTCAGGTGCACTGGTGGCGGCTGATGTACGCGGCCGGTTATAGGCTCAAAATCGTGGATGGAAAAGGCGAAAGGATAGCAGCATCCGTCCCAGCCAATGGTATCAAAGGGATGATGGCCATAGTGAATGCCGTAGAGAACACCCTGTTTTTTCGTTTTGATCAGAAAATCTCCCTTTTCGTTTACGGTCTTTAACTCACCAGGGGTCCGGATATCACGCTCGCAATAGGGTGAATTTTCCAGCAATTGGCCATAAGGGCTAAGGTATTTTTTAGGAAAACGGATCGGACTGAAGGATTCCACCAGGAAAAGGCGGTTTTGGCCATCATTGAACAGAATCTGATAGATGGTTCCCCGGGGAATCACGAGATAATCTCCGTCCCGGAAAGGAAGAGAGCCATATTGGGATTCCAGCATTCCCGTTCCTTCATGCACGAAGATCAGCTCGTCTGCGTCTGCATTCTTATAAAAATAGGTTTTCATGGAATCCTTGGGTGAAGCCAGGGAAATGTGGACATCATTATTCACCAGGATGGGCTTTCGGCTATCGAGGAAATCTGCGGCCGGTTTGATGTTGAAACCCTCCAGGCTCCTGTGTTTCAACATTCTTTCCTCGGCAATCTCTGGTTTTACAGAAACCGGCTCATCCGTGCTGATGATGGCAGTGGGGGGGTGACAGTGATAAAGGAGGGAGGAATCATTCGAAAACCCTTCCGTGGAGAAAAGCTGTTCCGAGTACAAGCTCCCATCGGGCTGGCGGAACTGAGTATGCCGTTTGGGAGGGATTTTGCCCCGCTGGATATAGGAAGGCATGGTAATTATTTAAAATCAAGGTACACCTGTTCCAAAAAATATTTTGTTTTCGTGAAAATATTTTTATTTTTACTGGCTCGCCTTCCTTTGAAAATTTCCTCCGCACACTCCTTGTAAGCATTATAAGCGGCTAATGACTTTACGGGCCCATGCGATCTGTTATCCATTCCTATGAATGCATTTTTTGCATGAATGTCATAAACAGATCAACGATGCAGTTAACGGGCAAATCGACCGGTCTCGACGAAAAGTTGGATGGTTTACTCTCTTTATTGATGCACGAATTTGAAGAAGCCAGCACCGTGCCTTTGACTTTGTTTCACGACCGTTATGGCGAGCTGTTCGGGAATGACCTGGACGGACTTCAGGAGATCCTCTTTGAAGATGGGCTGGTCAGGGCCATTGTGGGTCCGGATGGCCTCGGCATGCAGATAACTCCCAAGGGCATGCAGTTTATGGCCAAAGGCGGTTATTCCCGCGAGATCCGGGAGGAAATGATCAGTCATGAGGATGCCCTCCGGGCTCAGAAAACAGCAAAAAGCTGGAATAAGGTCGTCATCATCGGATTTATTATCGCTATGGCCGTTTGTTTCTACCTTCGCCATAGATCCAGTTGATCTAAGGCGCCCATGAGACCCGACTATCCAAATAAAATCTTTACTGACCAGCGCGGAGATTATATTTTCCTGGTCGAATTCCTCGCCACCGGTGCGCGCTAGCTATTTGTCAGGTTCAGGTATCCAATTCATTCCTCACTAATTTATTTTTATGGAACGCAGCAAAAGCGTCCGTCTTTCTTCGGCTCCGGAAAAAGATTTTCTTCCTTTATACGGAACGGACTATATCGAATTCTACGTGGGCAACGCCAAACAGGCAGCCCATTATTATATTACCGCATTCGGATTTCAAGGAATTGCATATGCGGGACCTGAGACGGGCATCCGTGACCGGGCCAGTTATGTACTCAGGCAAAACAAACTGACTTTTGTCTTTACTGCTTCACTTCGTCCGGGAACGCCCATTGCACAGCACGTTGATAAACACGGTGACGGTGTGAAAGCGATTGCACTGATAGTGGATGATGCAGCCGATGCCTGGAAAGAGACAACCTCGCGTGGTGCCCTGAGTTACAGGGAGCCCGAAACCGTTTCGGATGAAAGTGGTGAGCTGGGCATTAGCGGGATCCATTTGTACGGAGACACTGTGCATTTATTCATTGACCGCAAGCGATACGCGGGATTGTTCATGCCCGGATTCAGAAAATGGGATCCCGGTTTTGAAAGCAGCAGCACCGGTCTGCTCTACGTGGATCATTGTGTGGGCAATGTAGGGTGGAACCAGATGAATAGATGGGTTTCTTTTTATGAAAACGTGATGGGATTTAAGAATATCCTTACGTTCGACGACGAAGATATTTCCACGGAATATTCTGCTTTGATGAGCAAGGTGATGAGTAACGGGAATGGATATGTGAAATTCCCGATCAACGAACCTGCCGAAGGCAAGAAAAAATCGCAGGTGGAGGAATACCTGGAATTCTACGAAGGCGAAGGCGTACAGCACGTAGCCCTGGCCAGTGATAATATTGTGAAGACCGTAACAGAACTCATGCAGCGCGGTGTGGAATTTCTGAGGGTGCCGGATGTCTATTATGAAGGGCTTGAGGAAAGGGTCGGCAAGCTCGAGGAGAAAATGCAGCAGCTTAAAAATCTCGGGGTGCTGGTTGACCGCGACCCCGAAGGATATCTGCTACAGATCTTCAGCAAGCCCGTGCAGGACCGGCCTACAGTATTTTTTGAGATCATCCAGCGCAAAGGCGCAAAAAGCTTCGGCAAAGGAAATTTCAAAGCTCTTTTTGAGGCGATAGAGAAGGAGCAGGAGAAGAGGGGGAACCTGTAGGGGTTGATGGTTGATAGTTGATGGCTCCCAT
>PLEB01000281.1 GCA_003136915.1 Chitinophagaceae bacterium | reverse complement strand
GCCATGTTCCTGCCACTCTCACTTTCTATAGCGTTTGCCATGATCGTTTCCTTCTTTGCCGCACAAACGCTGGTTCCCGTTATTTCAAACTGGTTGCTGGATGCAAAGAGATATCAATACCATCATAATAAACCACATGCGCATGCCGGCCTGGCGCTGAATGAAAATGAAATGGCCGAAGTGGGTGAACATGGGCGCCAGGATATGCACAATCCCGAAGAAAACACATTCTTCCAAAAAATTAAATCCAGGTTCGCCAGCCGCCTTGAAAAATGGATGCCCAGAAGGAAACTGATCGTATGCGTTTACCTTATTCTTTCCTTTTCTGCTGCTGGGATTTGCTTTTTCATCATTGGCAAGGATCTGCTGCCGAAAAGTAATATCGGTCAGTTGCAATTGCATCTCCGGGAGCCGGACGGAACACGGTTGGAAGTAACCGAAAGGGCAACAAAAGGTATTCTGGAGATCATCGATTCAACAGTGAATGGAAATATCGCCATTAGTTCCGCCCACGTCGGCGTGATACCCAGCAATTTCGGGGTAAGCAATCTCTATATTTTTTCGAGCGGAACCCATGAAGCCGTGATACAGGTGAATCTCGATGAAAAATATAAAGTAAATATGGATGACCTGAAAGAAGAATTGAGAAAAAATATCGGGACCAGATATCCCGACATAAAAATATCCTTTGAGCCGATTGAGCTGACGGAAAAAATCATGGCGCAGGGCGCCTCAACGCCAATTGAAGTTCGCGTAGCAGGAAAAAATATGGGGGAAATTCAAAATTATGCTACCCGCCTTTTAAATAAATTAAAGACCATTTCATTTTTACGTGATGTTCAGATTCCACAGCCGTTAAAAGTTCCCGTAATTAATATTTCAATTGACAGGGCAAAACTCGCGCTGATGGGACTTACCATTGATGAAGTTTCCAAAAGCATAACCGATGCCACATCATCCAGCCGCTTCACAAATAAGAATCTATGGCTTGATGACAAAACATCATACACCTACCAGGCCCAAATCTTTATTCCGGAATATATTATGAATTCTGCTGAACAATTGAAATCCATTACCCTGGTGCAGGGACAAATGCGACCCGTACTGGCAGATGTGGCAACCTTTACAATGGATATCGCACCCGGGGAATATGACAGAAGCGGGCCAAGGCGGTACGTAACGGTAAGTGCCAATATTTACAAAAAAGACTTAGGCACGGCAACTTCAGCAGTGCAAAGGGCAATCACCGAATTGGGTGCACCCCCGTCCGGTTTAGTTCCTGAAGCAAGAGGAATGTCTTCCTTACTCATCGACACGCTGAATTCTCTCCAAAGCGGATTACTCGCGGCCATTGTAATTATTTTATTACTTCTCGCAGCAAATTATCAGTCGTTTGGACTATCATTATCTGTTCTGGCAACGGTGCCGGCTGTTTTGTCGGGCTCCATGATCATCTTGTTGCTTACCGGAGCAACGCTCAATCTGCAATCTTATATGGGAATTATTATGGCAGTTGGCGTATCGGTTGCCAATGCCATTCTGATTGTGACGAATGCAGAGAATTTGCGGCTTGAATATAAAGATCCCTTCAAGGCCGCGACGGTTGCCGCAAGCATCCGGTTGCGCCCGATATTAATGACAAGCATGGCCATGATTGCGGGCATGATCCCCATGGCAAGCGGAATCGGTGAATCCGGGGACCAGTCGGCACCTTTAGGACGTGCCGTAATTGGAGGTCTGGCCGCTTCCACATTGGCCGCTTTGTATATCGTACCGTTGGTCTATGGCTGGATTCAACAGAAAACATCATTCGATTCAGTTTCATTATTACCTGAAGATGATAATCATAAGCAATAAAAATATTTTTTTGAAGTACATAGAATACTAAATAAAAAATCATGCGCAATAAAATCTGCTCAATATTTTTTTCATCCGCAATATTCCTGTGTTCGTGTTCAGATAAAAAGGACCCTGCCAATAATAGTGTAACAAATGCAACTCCACATTATACCCTTGCCAAAGTGGAGAAAGCACCTGTTCATGAACAATTAAAGCTGCCAGCCCAGTTAGCCGCTTTCCAGGAGGTCAGCATCTTTGCAAAAGTAAACGGATATGTAAAAACTGTTCTTGTAGATATCGGCTCTCATGTTAAGAAAGGGCAGACGTTAATGACGCTGGAAGCTCCGGAACTGGAACAGGCCGTAGCTCAGGCTAAAGAAAGATATGCCCGCGCCAGATCTGACTATTCTATCGATAAAGACAATTTTGAAAGAGTAAAGGAAGCTTCCCAAACACCCGGGGCCATTTCGCCCCTTGATCTGGCAAGTGCAAAGGCAAAGGCAGATGCAGACAGTGCATTAAGCAATGCGGAAAAATCAAATTGGCAAATGCAGCAAACGATGATGGATTATTTAATTGTAACTGCTCCATTTACAGGCGTTATTACCCAAAGAAATGTGCACCCGGGAGCCCTTGTAAGTGCAGAATCAAAAGACAGTAAACCAATGCTTGAACTTAAAGAAGTAGACCATCTGAGATTGGAAGTGGACATTCCGGAAAGTGCAGTTGCCGGCCTGAAGAGAAAAAATGACAGCCTGTCTTATGTTTTGGCTGCTTTTCCAGGTGTGGTAAAAAAAGGCCGCGTCAGCAGAATATCTATGAATATTAATGCACAATTTCGCTCGGAAAGAATTGAATTGGACGTCTACAATTCTGATGGATCCCTCGTGCCAGGCATGTACGCTGATGTGTTGTTTGATTCCGAAGGTGATCCGGGTGCGCTTTCCGTCCCCAAATCTGCAATAGTCACTTCAACGGAACGAAAATATGTTATTGCAGATAGAAATAATAAAGCCGTGAAAGTGGATGTGGTCACAAGCAATGAATCCGCTGACAGAGCTGAGGTCATCGGAGCTCTGAAACCGGGTGATGAAGTGATCGTCAATGCCAATGATGAAATTAAAGAGGGTGATAACATTGGCAATTGATTCAATATCTTTATCTAATTTCATCGTTAAATCTCCAGAGCATTATGGCCAGCACCATCATCACAGTTAAGAGCAACGGGTCTTTAAAAATACAGGGCGATTTTGAAATTGTGGATATTACGGGCGCCCCCTACGGAATCGAAGGCCGCGAAATTATCTCTATTTGCCGCTGCGGCCTGTCCCAGAACAAACCCTTTTGCGACGGCTCTCATAAAGGTCATTTTGAGCACGAGGCAGTGGCGTTTGATTTACCGGTTAAAAATTAAAAAGTAAAAAGTAAAAATTGGTCGCTGCGAATTTTAACTGAGATTGCATTTCCAATAAGAGTTTTAATTTTTAATTTTTAATTT
>PLEB01000323.1 GCA_003136915.1 Chitinophagaceae bacterium | reverse complement strand
TGGGTGTCTACCAGGCTAATCCGAAGGTTTTGGGAAAAGAATATGACCTGCTGGTACTGGTTGCTGAGCAGGAAAAGCGCCCTATGCATGAATTTGAGAGCCTGATATACAATCGTTGTCATGATTTTGCAGTAGTAAGTGTTTCTGTTCATAGATGGGATACGATTCAGCACCTGCTGTCATCCGGGAACATTTTCTTTTCACAACTCTGTAAACCGGAAAAATTGATCTATGATTCCGGAGAAAGAAAGCTGACTGGCCCGATCTTAATCAATCCCGCAATAAAGCATGCAAACTTATTGGTAGAATTCAGGCAGATGCTGGAAAAGGCAAAAGGCTTTCTGCTGGGGTCTTCGATTTATAAAGCAGCACTGGAATATCAACTGGGTGCTTTTATGCTTCATCAGGCTGTTGAACAAACCCTAAATGCTTTTCTTTGTCCTTTAATGGGTTTAAGGTTGCAAACCCACAATCTGCAAAAGTTATTATTATATACGCGGAGATTATCCGAAGCGTTATATTATGCAGTGTTCCCGAGAAATTCGGGCCCGGAAATTCAATTATTTCAGCTATTGCAAAAAGCTTATATCTATGGCCGTTATAAGAATAATTTTCAGGTGAGCCAGGATAACCTGGAGATTTTGACTGATCGTGTAATTTTCCTGCAGGAAATGGTATCCCGGATTTTCCCGGAGAAACTGAACTTGTACTTTGAAAAACAAAATCCCTTCATCCCGGATTAAAATAATTTTATGTCAGAATCATATGCCGTTATTGAAGATTTTTTTTCAGCCTTATCCGTTTCCCAATACAGAAAATATATTTTATCCGTCCTTAACGCTGCAAACAGCGCTAAAATATGGAAGAAGGAGGAGCCGGCCAGTTTACTTTATTTCCAAAAAAAAATAGAGGATCTTATAAACGTTGCGCATCTGCTTATCAATAAAGGTAAAGGCAGGAAAAGTAAAAAATCGAAAGCTGTCTTTGACCAGCCTCTAACTGATGAAAAGACTATTGATCCCAGCCTATATTCAAGTATGCGCCTGGGGCACCTGCAATGGGAAACCTTTCCCCGCAGCTTATCCAAAAAGGAATTTCTGGATCCTTTCCTCGCATTTGAACATTTTTTCCAATACAGGAGTGTGAAGGAATGGCATAAGGACCTCAAGGAAATTATCTTTTATGCCCTTTCGCCCCATAGCTGTGCAGAGGACTGCCTTGATTTTGAATTTCTAAAAATCAATGAACTTCTGCAAAAACTAGTAGAGGCAGCTCATTTAATATGGGTAAGAGAAATNNGTAAAACTAAACCTGCTTCCTTCGCCAGGTACACTTTGGAGATGAATATGACCTCCCTGTGCCTCGATAAATTCCTTACTTATCGCAAGACCAAGGCCAGTGCCAAATTTGCCTGAACCGGGAACCTGAAAATATCGGTCGAATATTTTTTCCTGGTACTGTGGATCTATACCCTGTCCCTGGTCCTTTACGGAGAACTCAGCCAGGGTTCCCATTTTAGTCAAAGAAATGTTCAGATCACTTCTTTCCGGTGCATGACGAATGGCATTCGTAAGAAAATTAATCAGCACCCAGGCCGTTTTATCCCCATCAGCCTTTATATCCGGAATATTTTCATCCTTTTGAATAAGGAGGTTTAATTTCTTTTGATCAACCTGTATCCTCACCGATTCCAGTGCATAGTCCAGCATTTCGTAAGGATTGCTCTTTTTTATGTTCAATTGAATATTACCTGTTTCCACCTGAGACAGGTTAAGCAACTCAGCTATAATCCTTAACAGACGATCGCAATCTTCTTTTATACCATGCAATAACTGACGCTGTTCTTCATTCAATATTCCGGTAGTTGTATTTTCCAATAATTGCAGGCTCATCTTAACAGAGGCTATGGGCGTTTTCATTTCATGAGAAATAGTGGCAATAAAATTCGTTTTTGCCACGTCCAGCTCTTTGAAAGGAGTAATGTTTTTTAAAACGATCACCCGGCTTTGAGTATCAGCCTGACTAACTTCCACCACTTCCCGGATAAAATAATTTTCCTTATCGCCGACGATTATTTTAAAAGGTGATGCATTATCGCCCTCCATAAGAAAACGAAACAGGTCATTTGATTTTTTTAAAACCTCCGCTTTTTTGCCCACAACCTGGTCAGCATGAATACCGAGAAGGGCTAATGCCTGTCCGTTTGCAAAAAGAACAACATCATTCTTATCTATTCCTATGCTCGCATCTTTCAGGCTATTAATGACTGCTTCTGCCCGGGCTTTTTCAAACAAGATCTGGTTCAGGTTGCTGTTTTGAAAATATTCCAGCCGCTCAGACATGTCGTTGAATGATTTGGCAAGCTGTCCGAATTCATCTTTGTTTTTTATATGAATCCGGTGACCATAATTTTTATTGCTTATCTGCTGCATACCCAAGGTCAGTTCGCGGATAGGGGCGACCATTACGGAAGGGAAATTATAGGAGAAAGTAAATGCTACAATAAAAACGATGCCACATAATACCGTGATGATCGAAAGGGCTTTGGCGGCTGTTTGTTGCGCCGTATTATTTTTTAGCTGAATAGCTTCCATATTCAACGAGAGGATCTTCTGTAACTGTACTTCCAGATCCTTAGCGGTTTCGGCGGATGAATCCCCCTTTTGCATCTTATTGAAATCTCTCCTTGCATGAAACGTAGCCAACAACTCTCCGGGTTCCGTAACGTTGTTTTCCTGAGCCCTCAGCGAAAGATCAATTTTTTTCAGGGAACCGTTGCGATCAATGGATATACTATCCAATGCCTTTTGTATCGTATGACAATAATCGAGTGATTCATAATTAGCCTTAATGATAGCACTCGAATCATCTTTCAACCGGATAATATAATGAATACCCGCCCCTCCTACAATTAAGATAAGGAGGAAGAGAAACAATGTTCCGAGCCAGATTTTATTTTTTACATTCAGCGGCATCAGGATAATATAACCAAATCAATATCATTTTCGGAAAAGGTAGTCAGGAGCCCATTAAAAACGTTTGTTTTTAGAATGATCTGAAACAGATTCAAATGAGGCTTGCCAATACATACGGTAGTTATCCCCTGTTCATTGACCGTCTCCATAATAGCTTGCGCAATATGAACCGCTTTTTTCTGAATCACCCTGGCCCCGAGCTCCGTTGCGTTCTTAAAGTTATTGATGAGATGTCTTTGTGCCGCCAAAGAAATTTTATCGTTAGATTCCCTGGGTGTCTGTACATAAAGAACAACCCATTGACTATTGTAGTATGAGGCCAGCCTGGCCGTTTTGCGGATAATTCTCTGAGCGATATCTGCATTGGAGGAAATGCAGGCGAGCAGGTGCTCGTGACGGAAATTTGTTTGCTTGCCCGTAATCTGATAGTCTACTTTACGCTCTACCTGGCCAGCAACCTCCTTCAAGGCCAGTTCACGAAGTTGGAGGATCTTTTCCGGCTGAAAGAAATTAGTGAGCGCCTGCTGAATTTTACTGTGATCATAGATCTTTCCTGCTTTTAACCTTTTAATGAGTTCGTCTGCAGTTAAATCAATATTAACCACCTCATCTGCAATCTGAAGGATCTTGTCCGGAACTCTTTCGTTCACCACTATGCCTGTAATCGCCTTCACATCCTCATTTATACTTTCCAGGTGCTGAATATTCACCGCACTGATCACATCAATTCCTGCATCCAGGATATCCATTACGTCCTGCCACCGTTTACGATTCTTACTTCCGGGAATATTGCTATGCGCCAGTTCATCTACCACCACTACCTCAGGATGAAGCAGCAGGATCGCCTGTACGTCCAGTTCATCAAGCGACTTTCCTTTGTAAAAAGCTGTTCTTCTTGGAATCAGCGGAAGGCCATTCATCAATTCTGCCGTATCTTTTCTGCCATGCGTTTCTACGAATCCGATTTGGACATTCACACCTGACTTTAATAATTGCTGAGCTTCCTCCAGCATACGGAAAGTCTTGCCCACACCGGCACTCATGCCAATGTAAATTTTCAGCTTCCCTTTTTCCGGGCGCTGTAAAATCTGCATCCATTCATCGGGGCTATAGGATTTACTTTCCATTTATTTTAATTCATCCAGCGCAACATTGAGTCGCAGCACATTTACTGTAGTAGGCCCTAACCCATGTTTTTCTATATCCTGATCAACGAGGGCTTTAACTTTTTCTTCGTCCATATTCCTTGCATTGGCTACACGGGCTACCTGTATCAGTGCACCCTCGGGACTAATATCCGGATCGAGCCCGCTGCCAGACGCTGTTACCATTTCCGAAGGTATCTGTTCTTTCTTAATCCCTGGATTATGAACAAGGAAAGAATCAATGCGATCACTTACTTGTTTTAAATAATCCGGATTGGAAGGCCCCTTGTTACTCCCACCTGATCCCGCAGCATTGTAATCCACTGCGGATGGGCGTCCCCAGAAATAATTGTCGTGCGTAAACTTCTGGCCGATACGCTCATACCCCACCACCTTCCCGTTAACAGAAATAGCTTCCCCATCCCCTTCCCCCTTGCTCATTTTTCCAATGCCGTAAATGAATAAGGGATAGATCCCACAGCAGAGTACAAGAAGAACGATGGTAAGCTTAATGGAAGTCATTAAATATTTTTTCATAACCTTGTTTTATAAGAAAAAGGATAAGATTAGGTCAATGAGTTTGATTCCGATAAAGGGCGCGATGATCCCGCCGATGCCATAGATCAGCAGATTTCTGCGAAGCAATGCACTCGCCCCTATGGGCCTGTATGCAACACCTTTTAATGAAAGCGGAATCAGTATGGGAATAATGAGCGCATTAAAAATGACCGCTGAGAGAATGGCCGATTCCGGGCTCTTTAAATGCATCACATTCAATGCCTGTAATGCGGGTATGGAATTGATAAACAGGGCAGGTACAATAGCAAAATACTTAGCCACATCATTTGCGATCGAGAAAGTTGTGATGGTTCCCCGTGTTATGAGTAATTGTTTTCCTATCTCTACAATTTCTATGAGTTTGGTCGGGTCATTATCGAGGTCAACCATATTGCCTGCTTCTTTAGCAGCTTGCGTGCCGCTGTTCATAGCAACGCCCACATCTGCCTGCGCTAATGCCGGGGCATCATTGGTGCCGTCCCCCATCATAGCCACCAATTTCCCGCCCTTCTGTTCCTGCCGGATATAACTCATTTTATCTTCCGGCCTCGCTTCTGCAATGAAATCATCCACGCCTGCTTTTCCGGCAATGTATTTTGCAGTTAGCGGATTATCGCCGGTGACCATTACAGTCTTTACTCCCATCTTGCGAAGTCTCTGGAACCTTTCCTGGATACCGGGTTTAATGATATCCTGCAGTTCAATCACGCCCTTCACTTCATTATTAACAGAAACGACCAGCGGGGTACCTCCGTTCTCAGCGATTGATTTTACTCTATCAGCCGCCTGGATGGGAAATACATTTCCGGCTTTCAGAACAATTGCCTTAATGGCATCAGCGGCTCCCTTTCTTACCCTTAACCCTTCCGGAGTATTCACCCCACTACTTCTGGTTTCCGCCTTGAATTCAATGAACTCCATACCGCTCGTTTTAATGCTTCGGATGCCTTTTGTTTCCGCCAGTTCCAGAATAGATTTTCCCTCCGGTGTTTGATCCGCAAGAGAACTCAGCGTAGCAAACGAAATAAACTGATCCTCCGGAACACCATTGCTGGCATAAAAATTCGTGGCTCTTCTGTTTCCGATAGTGATCGTGCCGGTTTTGTCCAACAACAGTGTGTCAATATCTCCTGCTGTTTCAACAGCCTTCCCGCTCTTGGCAATTACATTCGCCCTCAAAGCCCGGTCCATGCCCGCAATACCTATGGCTGAAAGTAGTCCCCCGATAGTGGTAGGGATTAGACAAACGAATAAAGAAATAAAAGCCGCTACCGTGATGGGCGTGTTGGCATAATCAGCGAATGGTTTCAGCGTTACCACTACGATGATAAAGATCAGTGTAAAAGCCGCAAGCAGAATGGTAAGAGCAATTTCGTTGGGGGTTTTCTGACGGGAGGCGCCTTCTACCAGTGCAATCATTTTGTCTAGAAAGGTTTCCCCCGGTTGAGTTGTCACTTTGACAATAATCTTATCTGACAATACCTTAGTTCCGCCAGTGACAGAAGACTTATCTCCGCCTGCTTCGCGGATCACCGGTGCAGACTCCCCGGTAATCGCGGATTCATCAATGGTGGCAATCCCCTCAATAATTTCGCCGTCCATGGGAATGGTATCTCCTGTTTCACATACAAACATGTCTCCGAGTTTCAACCGGGAAGAAGGCACGAGTTGTATCTCATCTACAAAAATTTCTCCGACAGGCGCGATTTTTTTTGCCGGAGTTTCTTCTCTTGTTTTACGAAGGCTTTCCGCCTGAGCTTTACCTCTTGCTTCAGCGAGACCCTCTGCAAAATTGGCGAACAGTACGGTGATAAACAGAACAATAAAAATAGCCACATTATATCCAAAACCTCCAACATTCACATCATGTACAAACCAGGAATAAATGGTTACAAAAAACATAATGACGAAACCAATCTCGACCGTAAACATCACGGGGTTCCTGTACATCTGTTTCGGATTCAGTTTTACGAATGACTGTCCCAGAGCAGGCAGAACCAACTCAGGTGCAAACATGGAAATACTTTTTTTCTTTTTCATAATTGCTATTCTTACATATTAATGCGGCATGCTGAAATATTCCGCCAGCGGCCCCAATGCAAGCGGCGGAAAGTAGGAAAGGGCAGTGATAATAAGGAT
>PLEB01000450.1 GCA_003136915.1 Chitinophagaceae bacterium | reverse complement strand
AGAACGCCCTGTGTATGGATATGACTATCATCCCCTTGCAGCGGCGCATCGCCGGAAGGATGACAGTTCATGCAACGCGGACTTATCAGTACTTTATAAGCTTCCAGGAAGGCCTTTTTTGAAATGACGCTGTCCGGTACCTTATCAGG
Organism: Chitinophagaceae bacterium; assembly: GCA_003136915.1. GTDB lineage: Bacteria > Bacteroidota > Bacteroidia > Chitinophagales > Chitinophagaceae > Puia. The sequence continues at coordinate 17,397 of PLEB01000450.1, read as the reverse complement.
ATGCTTATTCCATAACCCGGAATAAAGCGTTTTATACTTTTCCTTTGATGACTGAACAAATGAAGAGCCGCCTGCGATGAAAACGGTCATCAGAGCCAGGATGCATACCCATTTTTTCATACTGATCATAAGCGGTCAGACTTGATTGATGTTGAATGGTAGTTTACGGATACGCTTGCCGGTTGCTGCAAAAATAGCATTTGCGAGGGCAGGTGCAAAAGGAGGCAAGCCAGGTTCTCCCACACCCCTGATTTTCGGTCCGCCCTCAGCGATAATATGCACTTCGACATCTGGCATTTCGTTGATACGCACGAGCGGATAATTGTGGAAATTGGTTTGCCTTGTTTGACCATTTTTGAAAGTGATCGCACTTTTTGTGGCTGCAGTCAATGCCATGGTAGCAGCTCCTTCCACCTGCAGGGCAACGGTATCCGGATTTACAACGGTTCCCAGGTCGATCACCATATATACCTTTTCGATATGAATACTGCTCCTGTCTTTGCTGGATACTTCAACTACATATCCTCCGAGTCCGGCAAAAAATTCATATTGCGCAACACCGCGCCCCCAGCCATCGGGAAGTGGTTTTTCCCAATGAGAAACCTCTTTGAGTTTCAACAATAATCTTTTTGTATCAGAGGGTTTGGTCAGCAATGTTTCCAGCCTGTAATCGAGAGGATCCTTTCCGGCCCTGACAGCCATCTCATCAATAAAACATTCATGTGCAAAGGCAACGGTTGAACTGGTTACCGAGCGCCAGGCAGCCAGAGGAATATGGATCTGTGAGAAAACATATTCATTTTTCATATTGGGCAGCTCGTATGCCTGTGTACTGATCCCTTCCGTCATCGATGAGCTTTCTCCGCTGGTATCTTTTTTATCTTCCAGCGTTGAGCCCATTGATGGTGAGATGACCTTATGCTGAAAGGCAAGAGGTTTTCCGTCAGCGGCGAGTCCGGCTTTCATAGCAGAAAAAGTGGGTGGCCGGAACGGCCCGAGCTGGGTATCTTCTTCCCGTGTCCAGATCAGCTTTACCGGCGTTTCCAGTTCACGCGCAATGCTTGCCGCTTCCACTGCATAATCATTGTACAATCTTCTTCCAAAGCCTCCTCCGCTGAAAAGAATATTCACCTTAATATTGTCTGCCGGAATATCCAGGTTCTTTGATATTTCACTCTTGACCCGGTCAGCGCCCTGTGAGGATACCCAAACTTCCACCAAGTCCTTTCCATGCCATTGGGCAGTACAGTTCTGCGGCTCCATGGGTGAATGAGAAAGCATCGGCAGTTCATAAAGCGCAGTTATTTGGACGGGCGCTGAATGAAAAGCATTTTCAAAATCCCCATCACTGTGCACCACCTGGCCTTCATTGCCAGCCATATCTCTCAGGGTTTGTTCATATTTTTCAGTATCGAAGGAGTCATTTCCCCCAAAATCCCAGTTCGTTTTTAACGCAAGCTTTCCCTGGTAGGCTGCCCAGTAAGTGTCTGCGATTACGGCAATGGCATCATATTTATGAGCACCCAGTGCACGCTGGAATCTGACCAATTTTTTGACGCCTTTAATGCGCATGGTTTCGGTGTCATCATAATTTATCAGCTTACTATTGAAAACCGGGCAGTGGGCAGCCGAGGCGTAAACCATTCCAGGTAATTCTACATCAATACCGTAAACGGCTTTGCCGGAAACTTTAAGCGGCACATCCGGTCTTGGATAATTCTTTCCAAGAATTTTAAAATCTTTTGGATCTTTTAATTGTGGGTTTTGAGGAACCGGCAGGTGACTTGCTTCTTCGGCCAATTCACCATAAGTAAAGGACCTGCCTGTTGGTTTATGGTAAACAATTCCTTCCGATGCGTAACAATCAGTGACCGGAACCTTCCAGCGCTGACTGGCTGCCAGGATCAGCATTTCTTTTCCCGCAGCCCCAACTGTCCTCAACTTCTGGTATTGACCACGAATGGAATTACTACCGCCCGCAGTCTGGCGGCCATATTCTTTTTCGCCGCCCGTTTGCAGTATTTTAATCTGCTCAAGGGAAACCTCCAGATCTTCTGCGATCAAGGCCGGAACGGATTGAAACGTACCCTGCCCCATGTCGGGCATGGGATTCATAATGGAAATGGTGCCTGAACTTTCTATAATGATATAGGGATTTAATTTAACGGTGACGGCATCCGCACCGGCGGCAATCATCTCCTGGCCATCCGATTTCCATCCAAGCCCAAGCACAAGACCAAGACTGCTTAACCCGGACAAGCGCAAAAAATCCCGCCGGTCCAGGCTGGATTTTCGCACAGCAACTTTGATCATCTGATGTTCTAACATGTTCAGTTTTTTATCCGTTCATAATTTCCGCCGCCCGGTGAATGGCTTTGCGGATGCGGGTATAGGTTCCACACCTGCAAAGATTTCCCATCATGGCTTCGTCAATATCCTGATCTGTGGGATGCGGATTTTCCCGGAGCAATACGGCGGCAGACATGATCTGCCCCGATTGACAATATCCGCACTGCGGTACCTGTAATTCGATCCAGGCTTTCTGAAGCGGGTGAGATGTGTTATCCGAAATTCCTTCAATAGTTACGATTTCCTGGCCCTCTGCCCGCCCGAGCAGGGTGACACAGGAACGCACCGCTTCGCCATCAAGGTGAACAGTGCATGCTCCGCATTGGGCCATGCCGCATCCGAACTTGGTACCCTTCAGGCCAATGATATCCCGAAGGGCCCAGAGCAATGGCATTTGCGGATCTGCGTCAATCTGGTATTGTTTTTTATTTACGGTTAATGAAATGTTAGCCATATGCTGAGATTTTTATCATTCTGGAACCGGACATATCAAATTTATTCCTTTTTTACAAGAGATGAATCTAGATTTCGGTGAATGGGAATAATTAATATATACTGAACAAAACTATCCAAACCTGTGCTAAGTAATTTGCCCTTGCCGCTGGTTAAATGAATACGTTATGGGATAAGGTAAATTATTTTTCGTGTCTTTCGCCCGCTTTCACCGAAAATAAATGAAGAACATAAGGAAAGAGGGCATCTATCGTATCTGAAACCCCGGAAACGGATCCTGGTAAAGTAATGACCAGGCTGTTCTTTATAAATCCTGCAACTCCCCTTGAAAGCATCGCATAGGGTGTGCGGTTCTGGCCATAATTTCTTGCGGCCTCCATGATTCCCGGAATCCTGCGGTCGAGCAGGGGTTCTATAGCTTCGGGCGTAACATCTTTTGGGGAAAGACCAGTTCCACCGGTAAAAAGGATCAGCTCATAATCCAGTGAACTGTAATGCGTGGCCCTTTCCTGAATAACCGCAAAATCGTCTGGTATGATTTCATAGGAAGAATTGCTGATTCCGAAAACTCTCAGTTTTTCAATCACCGTTTTACCCGATTTATCCTCCGCTTCTCCAGCCGAAATACTATCTGAACAAACGATGCCCACAGACCGGATTTGCTGCCTGATTTCCTTTTTCATATCACTCTTACAACCAGATTTTTTTTCAAGGCGAATAGATGCGATCTCGATTTGTTTATCGAGGGGTTTCAGCATGTCATATATGGTGAGCGCCACAACCGCTGCACCATGCATGGCTTCCACTTCAACACCTGTTTTATAGATGGTGTGAACTTCAACGGAAATATTTATTGTCAGTTCTTCGGTTGAAAAAAGTATCGATGCGTATTCAATTGGCAAAGGATGACAGTCCGGAATAACATCTGCCGTTTTTTTAATTGCCAGGAGTCCTGCCGCTCTCGAAAATTCAAATACATCACCTTTCGGGACTGTTTTCTGAATAACCGCATTCATGGCTTCCGGACTTTGAAGGATAACCTTAGCCGTAGCCTTAGCCTTTCTGAGCGTGGAATGCTTATGAAGGATATCTTTCATCAGGGTAAGTTGGTTTTCCATTGAATACTTTGATCCTCAAAAACTTCCTTCCCCCAAACCGGCAACTCCGCTTTAAGCCTTTCTACCGTTTCAGAGCAGGCATCAATTGCAGCTTTCCGGTGAGGTGCAGATGTGAATACAAACAAACAAATTTCTCCCGCCGGGATTTTTCCAAGGGAATGAAAAACGTGCATACAGGTGAGTCCGTATTTTGAAATGATGAGCTCGCGGATCGTATGCATGATTTCCAAAGCCATTTCGCGGTAACTCGTATATTCAATCTCGATCACTTTTTTATCATGCGCAATATCGGCCCTTACCTGGCCCAAAAAAATACTATGCCCTCCAATTCCGGTTTTGGATTGATGGGCGGCGATCCGTTCAGCGATAAAGTGCGGCGTGATCGGGCCTTCGATAAAAATATTCTTGATTTGTTCTTTCATATTCATCCTCCGGAATAGGGGGGAAGGAGGGCCAACTCCTGGCCTTCTTTCAATGATGTATTTGAATGAATTATTTCTCTGCCCACTGCAACCAGGCAGGGTAATCCTTTAATGACTGGAAATCTGCAGGCCATTTCATTCACGAGTTGATCGGTATCGGAAATCCCGTCCAGCAGGATCTCGGATAAACCCGTCAGTTCTTTCAGCTGTCCGAATAAATAAACTTTTATTGCCATAATAATTTCCAGGCTGCCACCATGAGTACACAGGCCAGCAAATTTTTTAAAACCGTCTGTGGAAATTTAATCGAACCCAGCCACGCACCACACAAGCCTCCCGCAAAGGCAACCAGCACATACCCCAGCATATCGGTGCTGAAATGAATGCCTTTGGTTAACTGTCCGGAAAGTCCTGCCACCGAGTTTACAAAAATAAACAATGCGCTGATGGCAGCGGTTTGTTTTTGGTTGGTCCATTTAAGCAGGAGCAGGATAGGGGAAAGAATAATGCCGCCCCCAATCCCGATCAGGCCCGATAAAAACCCAATGGCTGCACCAAGCAGCAGGGAGATATAAAAATTGGCGGGTTTCATATCCCTGGGATCCGTATTTTTAAAAAAAAGAAAACGAGCGATTGGGATCAGTAAAAAGAACCCAAGTATCTTTTTATACAATATGGCATTCACGGATATCAGTCCACCTGCAAAAGCCATCGGGATAGAAAGAAGGATCAGGGGTAAAAAAATCTTCCACTTGAAGTATTTTCCACGGTAAAACTGAATAAAAGAAACACTCGAAACAAAAAGGTTAAGCAACAAGGCAGTAGGCTTCATAACGTCCGGACTGAAACTGAAAAGGGCCATCAGGGCAAGGTATCCACTGGCCCCGCCATGGCCGACCGATGCATACAGAAATGCGATCGTAAAGAGTAAAATAAAAAACAGGATCATGGAAGTGGCCATAACTTTAATTAAACCGGCAATCGCCTAATGGTCACCTGCTCACCTTTTTCGTATTGCAGTCTTTCCTCATCCAGGCAGACTAAGCAATTGGCCTGCGAAAAAGACCGGAGTCGGTATGATTCCTGTGCAGCAAGGATCGCAACGATTCCATTTTCAACCCTTGCTTTCAGAAACTGCGTGAGACCTTCCACTTTGCGAAAACCTTCTTTCAATACCGCAACGCCAATTTGCGTAGCCCCGGAACCTTGCATCATAAGCCCGATTGCGGGTAAAACGTATTCGTAAAAACAAGTGATGACCGAAGCCGGATTACCCGGCAGTCCGAAAATCAGTTGATTTCCTTTTGTTCCAAAATAAAAAGGCTTTCCCGGCTTTTGCCTCACTTTGTGAAACTGGCATTCGATCCCATTGATGTCTGCGGCCTTTCTCACGAAATCATAATCGCCTACACTCACGCCTCCTGTGAGCAGCACCAGATCGCTGTTTTCCATGGCGAGCGCAAGTCTTTGCTGAACGACGGTTAGTTCATCCTCTGCATACAGGACCCGGATTTCGCTGATTAAAGCCTGCTGCAATGCAGCAGAGAGGAAGTAAACATTGGATTCATAAACTTGTCCAAAATCCAGCGCATTGCCCGGATTTTGTAATTCTTTACCGGTAGCGATGATCGTGATAACAGGCGAAGGGTAAATACTTACCCTCGGAATTCCAATACTTGCCAATAAACCAATCAGCGTGGCCGATAAGCATGCGCCTTTTTGCAATACCAACTCTCCTTTTTTTATTTCTGAGCCACTGGGTCTTACAAATGTTCCTTTTTCGAATTGCCCGTTTTCAATCGTTATATGTGTGAGGCCGGCAGAAACTTTTTCCTGCATAACTATGGTATCAGCGCCCAGCGGGAGTGGGGCACCGGTAAAAATTCTCATGGCATGCTTCTTCAACAGTTGTACACGTTGTGATGAACCCGCCTGGACAGCTCCCTGCAAGGGCAAGCTACCTGAAATATCGCCGATAGAAATGGCATAACCATCCACCGAGGATTGATCAAAAGCCGGAATATCCAGGGGAGAATATATATCTTGAGCGAGGGTAAGGCCAAGCGTCTTTTCAATCGGAAGAATAACGGTGGGAAGTGTTTTTGCCTGCCCGGCAATGATGCTGCGGGCTTCTGCAACGGGGATAAACTCCTTTGGACCCATATTCCTATTTTACACTATCAATTACAATCCTGTTAACCCATTTCAAATATCTTCTTCCGGTGGCTTTATCCGCCAATGGTTATCATACTTCTGTTTTGGATTTTTTCAGCATCAAGCATTTCAAACGTACCTGAAAACTGACCGCCCAGCTGTTTTGCTTTTCCCAGGATCGTTTGATGAATTAAGGGTACAATATCTTCTCCTTTGCGCAAGGGGGAGAGCAGATCCGTTTCGCCGGCAGAAAAAAGACAGTTCTTTAGTTTGCCGTCCGCCGTCAACCGCATCCGGTTACAGCTGCTGCAAAATGGTGCACTCATTGTACTGATAACAGCAAAGGAGCCTGCATGTCCGGGGATCATGAAGTGCTTGGCCGTATCATGCGCTTCTCCCTTAACAGGCAGAAATTCAAATTGATTATTGATTTTGTCTAAGATCTTGTCCATGGAGAATACCTTGTCATTCGTCCAGCGATTGCCGCTGAAGGGCATAAACTCGATGAACCGGATCTGTATCGGAATGTGTGTTGTCCATGCAATGAAATCATTGATCTCTTCATCATTAAATCCTTTCATTACCACCATATTTATTTTTACGTGGAAATCGTGCTGCAACAGCAATTCGATATTGCTGCGCACCTGGTGAAAAAGATTGCGCCGGGTGATTAGCATGAACTTATCCGGCTGGAGCGTATCCAGACTTATATTGATGGTCCTGATATTTGCGGATCTTAAAACAGAGAGGAATTCATGCAGGCGGGTCCCGTTTGTCGTTATGACCAGTTCAACGGGTAAACTTCCCAGGGTTTCTATGATGCTGGCCGCGTCCCTGCGCACAAGGGGTTCGCCTCCTGTAAGCCTGATTTTTTTGACCCCCTGTTCAACAAATAACCTGGAGATTGTTTCGATTTCCGAGGTCTGCATCAATTGAGAAGCCGGCGTAAAATCATATTCATCAGCAGGCATACAATAGGCACACCGGAGATTGCAATTGTCGGTGAGTGAAATCCTCAGATAATCATGCACACGCTTAAATAAATCTTTTATCATAGTTATCTTGTTCGTAAAAGCAATTGGTCATAATCTTCATGCGTGTCAATATCAATACTTCCCTTATCAAAATTTACGCTGGCCAGGTCGGAACCTTGTGTTTTTAATATTTTTTTTGCGCCTTCCTCCCCTTGTATTGACAATAATTTTTCAAAATAGATTTTCCCAAACAGGACAGGCGTTCCAATGATCCCTGCATATGCACATCCAACAATTCCTTTGTTTTGTTCAGCCTTGATTTTCATCAGCTGCCCGAATAATTCGGCTGAAACGAAAGGTTGATCACATACCGCGATGATCACAGCACCTGTTTTCGGATTCAACGTCAATATTTTTGAAAGCCCGGCAACAATTCCGGATGCCATGCCCGACGGCCATCGCTCATTATAAACAATTTCTACCGGTTTATTGTCCAATATGCTGGATATGGCTTCCGATCCGGATCCGGTCACTACCACGGCCGGGTCCAGGTTCGCTTTCCGTGCTTCTGAAACGATGTTTTCTAACAGAGTTTTTCCCTTATATACGAGCAGTTGCTTTGGTTTTCCCAATCGCGACGAAGGACCAGCTGCCAGTATGATTATGCCCGTTTTATCCATGGCCTGCCTTATCTGCCAACCGATCGTGAATGGGAATTTGTTTCAGTTTGAGTGACAAGCCTTCCCTCCCGGAAAAGAAGGCTTTTATTTCAGCTAAAACCGAAAGCGCAATTTCAGTGGCGGTCTCTGCGCCTATATCCAAACCTACGGGCGCATAAATTCCTGACCGCTGATATTCGTTCAGATAAATATCCTGCTCCCCGAGATCTCTGAGCATACGGTCGCGCTTCGTGGCAGGTCCGAGTATGCCGATATAAATATAATCAATGGTAGTCAATGCCTTCAGAAGGCCCAGATCGTAATTATGGTTATGGGTCATTAAAAGAAAAACCGTTCTGGCATCAGGTTGCAATTGTCGCAAAACCATGTCGGGTTTTGAGACTAATACATGATCAGCTTTTGGAAAGCGATTCGCAGTAGCATACGCGCGCCTTCCATCAACAACCGTGATATGCCAGCCGAGGAGACTGGCCATTTCAACCAGGGGCTGTACATCATTTCCAGCCCCTGCAACAACAACTGCGATGGGCGGCGTAATGAATTCGATAAATGCTTTGAGTGATTTTTCTCCGGAATGGTAATCTTTAAAGCAGGAAGTTTTGTCAAGAAATGCTTTTTTTATATCCCTCTCCGCATCCTCCTTTATATTTTCCGGCAATTGGCCCTCCAGCTTATCCTTGAGGTAGAGCAGTCGGGTTCCCGGCTGATCCACCTGACCAGGGGTGAAAAAGCTGGCCAGGACGGCATCCTGCCTTTCGCTCATCAATTGTTTTAGAAATAAAATGGGATTGTTTTCATTACTGATTCCTAAGGGTTCAAACAGAATATGCACGACACCATTGCAGCCCAATTGCACTCCGAATTTTACATCGTCCTCGTCCAGTGTATCGTACACTACGAGTTTGTTTTGCTGACTCACTATGGCGAATAAGGCTTTGCGCAACGCATCACCTTCAAGACATCCTCCGCTGATAGCTCCAGTAAGCTGACCGTCCTCGGTTACCAGCATTCGGGCGCCGGGTCGGCGATAAGAAGATCCCTCCACCAGTACAACGGTGGCAAGGGCGGACCGCTTTCCTTCCTTCTGAGCCTGATCAAATGCTTTAATGATATCGCTGATCTCTTTCATTTTCAGAACGCTCTTTCAAAGTTACAGCAAGTGGATAAATGTGCCGGCAATTGATTTATTACATTTGCCAGCGGTAAAAAATTATTGTTGTTATACCATTTCAATGTCGAAAGGCAATTCACGTATTCTTTTTCCCGTCATATTAAAAATGGCATTCGTAAGCGCGGGGGCGATGGGTGGCAATCCGGGCTCACCAGCGCCTTCAGGGGGGTAATTATTTTTTATCACAATTACTTCAATTTCCGGGCATTCAGCAATGCGAAGCAACAGGTAATCGTTGAAATTCTGTTCAACCACTTTCCCGTTGTCGATCGTCAATCCGCTTTTGTATGCAGCCGTCAGGCCCATGACTACACAACCTTCCGTTTGAGCTTTTACAATATCAGGATTCACCACGATACCGCAGTCTATCGCAACAGTTACTTTAACCGGCTTAACCTTTCCATCTATTCTTTTAATTTCTACAACTGCTGCAACAAAAGTTTCTGAGCGTTCAACAATAGCCACGCCCCGGCCAGTATTTTTTTCGTGGGGAAGGTGCCAGCCGGTTTTTTCGGCAACCGTTTTCAATAACACCGTATAACGCTCATGGTTTTTAAGTAGGGAAAGCCTGAAATCGAGCGGATCTTTCCCGGCTGCAACGGCAAGTTCATCTATGAACGATTCGTGCGCAAAACAGTTGGTGGAGTGATACACGGAGCGCCAGTATGAAATCGGAATATATAATTTGCGCAGCACTCCTTTAATTGCCATATTGGGAATGAGGTAATCCGTATTTATTCCGCCTGCAATACTATCGCCTGCACGATTATTTTCCCCGGTCTGATTCTGGATTTCCTGGCAAATAACTTTATGTTCGAGAGCGATTGGATTGCGGTCATTATCCAATGCTCCTTTGCAAACATTGAGCGAACAAGCCCTGAATGGGCCTTGTGTAAGATCATCTTCCCGTGTCCAGACCACTTGCACCGGCCGGCCGGTTTTCAAGGATAGATCTGCTGCTTCCTCAGGAACATCCGCCAAACTTCTGCGTCCGAATCCGCCACCCATATTTGTATAATGAATAGTGACTTTGTCTTCGGATATTCCACATTGCTTTGCAAGTTGCGAACGGAAGCCGTTTGGGTTTTGTGTTGAACCCCAATAGTCGCAACTGTCTTTTTTTGCATACACAATTGCGTTCATCGGCTCCATGGGCACGTGAGCCTGGTAAGGCGTTTCGTAGGAAGCTTCAATTTTTAGCGGCGCTGCAGTAAAAGCATTTGCGAAATTTCCTTTTTCTTCAAAAACCTCTCCGTCCTGTTCTGAAGCTTTTCTAAAATCTTCTTTAATTTTTTTTGTTGACCAGGAATCGAGCCCACCGTTATCCCATTTTACTATGAGTGCATTTCTTCCATTCACGGCTGCCCAGTAATTGTCTGCCACTACAGCTACGCCTTCTCTTAAATGACCCCAAACATGACGCTGGGTTTTCAGTACATATCTTACTCCCTTCACAGTCCTGGCTTTTGAATCGTCGAAGCTGATCAGTTTGCCCAGAAAAACCGGAGACCTTTCAACGGATGCATATAACATCCCCGGAACCGTGCAATCCAAGCCAAATACAGTCTGTCCATTTGTTTTAGCCGGAATATCTTTCCGGGCTGGCGATGTGCCGATAATGGTGAAATCCTTCGGGTCCTTCAATTTTGGATTTTGGGGAGGAGATAATTTGGATGCATCTTCCGCCAGCTCGGCATAAGTCAATTTTTTCCCGCTTGTGCGATGAATGACCGTTGCATCATGGGCATAACAATATCCTGGATCCACATTCCATCGACCTGCCGCGGCTATTATCAGCATTTCTTTTGCAGAAGCTCCGATTTTACGCATCAAATCGAAATTATCGGATATGCTACGGCTGCCGACAACCATCTGATCGCCGTATATTTTGCGGTTTGCCGGCGATTGCACAATATTCACTTTATTAATATCCACTTCCAGCTCCTCAGCAACAATCATGGGGATGGATTCGAAAGTTCCCTGCCCCATTTCAGGGCGGTGGTTGTAAATAGTAATTCCGCCAGAAGAGTCTATAAAAATATATGGATTCATTCTTGTGCCGAAACTTTCGTCCGCAGAAAAGTTTACTATCTGGGGCGCTTTACCATTTAAATCCCGATAACCCACAATTAAAAGTGCTGCACCTGGTACAGCAATCAGCCTGATAAAATCTCTTCTCCGAATTTTTTTTTGAGCAGTTCCCGCTAACCTCTCCATAACATACATTTTTGCAACTGTAAGTTAGTAAGTACCCCAAAACAGCAGAAAAATGCCCTTATCACCATCCTAATAGGCTGATAATCAATCCATGCTCTATGCAATCACGTTGGATAAGTCTGGTATCTTTTGAGAATTTTTCCTATTTTGTTCTTTCATTAGCCACTCCTGGTAGCACGAATATTTATCAGGATACAATCCAAAGATCCCAGTCTGACCGGCACATTCAACCAAGATCCTCCTTCCTGCAATTTCTATTTAAAAGACTATTTTTTATAAAGAGTGAATTATAAGATGATTAAAGTTCTCGTAGAGAAATTCAAAAAATTAAAAACCAATTTGCATATTAAGCGAACGATTAGCCTCGTTTGGTCGGTAGCTCCCAAATGGACGGCAATTGCCATTGGGATGGTTGTACTTGAAAGCGGATTGTTTTTTTTATCTCTGTATTTTCTGAAATTACTGATCAATGCAGTAGCCAGGACTAATCCATCGAGAGATCATGCACTCATATATTATATTCTGGCGGCTGGCGGATCATCCGTTTTATATGCCATTGCCAAATCAATTTCGGCTTTTACCACAGAAGTGCAGGCCGCCAAGGTTACCGAATTTATAGATGATAAGATCCATAAAAGCGCCATCGAACTGGACCTTGCATTTTATGAAAGCCCTGCTTATTTCGATATTTTGAAAAGAGCCAGGGAAGCGGGCCCGGACAAGCCGAATGCGATCGTGACCAACATGATCGATACTATAAAAAATGGTATGATGTTATTGGCCCTGGGTTCTGTTCTCTTATCTATCGATTGGCTTCTGCTTCCGCTGCTGATTTTATTTGTAGTACCGACTATGCTGGTGCGTATAAATTTTGCCGGAAAATTATATACCTGGCGGGTGAACCATACGTCTATGGAGCGGAAATCCCTTTACCTGAGTGGATTAATTACTTCAGACACTTCGGCAAAAGAAATACGTAGTCTGGGATTGGGTAAGTATTTTCGATCACTCTATTTAAATATTCGTTTAAAATTACTTGGAGAGCGGCTTTATATCAGCCGCAAAAGTACGGGCAATGAAATTATTACAACCACGCTGGCTACCGTCGGTTTTTTTGCCTGCGTCGCATATATAGCGTTAGGAATTTCAACTGGCAGAGTCACGGTAGGGGATATTACCTTATTCCTTGTTGTTTTTGTGCAGTCATTTACCCAGATGCAGTCTCTATCCGGATGCATTACCAACCTGTACCAAAACAATATTTTCGTGACGAGTGTATATGAATTGTTTGATTTAAAACCGGTTATTACAGACAATCAGAATACTATTCCTATTCCGGAGGGTAACATGAATGTGTCCGTAAAAAATTTGAATTTTACTTACCCCCACGCACAAAAACCAGTTCTCAGAGATATTAATTTAAGGGTACCCTCCGGAAAAATAATTTCCATAGTAGGCTTAAACGGTGCCGGAAAAACTACGCTTATTAAACTGTTATGCCGTTTATATGATCCTACATCAGGAACTATAAATATCAACGATACGGATATTAAATGCTTCAATCCTTCCGAGTATCGCAAGCAGGTGAGTATTGTTTTTCAGGATTTTGGGCGCTATAACTTTAGCGTAGCTGATAATATCCGATTTGGAAATATTGATGGAACTGCTTCAGTGCAGGAGATCAGGGAAGCGGCTCAGCGATCCGGTGCGGATGGATATATAAAAGATTTTCCTGAAGGATACAACGCCATGATGGGCCGTTTGTTTGAAGACGGCCATGAAGTGAGCATTGGGCAGTGGCAAAAATTGGCCATCGCACGGGCCTTATTCAGCCCCGCGCGGTTGATCATATTCGATGAAGCAACGAGCGCGCTGGATGCCTTGGCGGAAAGGGAATTCTTTCAGTCTTTTCGTGAAAGGATAAGCGACAGGGCTGCCATAATAATCAGTCACCGGGTATCTGCCGTACAGCATGCTGATTATATCTATGTCCTTTCCGGTGGTGAGATCAAACAATCTGGTACCCATGAGCAGCTGCTGAAAATGAAAGGCGATTATGCTTTGCTCTTTAGTAAGGACGCTTCGAAATTAAACCCGGCCGGAATAAACACAGTTACCTGAGCGAAATGGATAAATCGAAAGCCAGGAATATTGTTATCATGAGTACCTGCTATATTGATTGGGGCGGAAGTGAAGAACTATGGGCTGCCAGCATACCTTATTTGCAAAAGCAGGGGTTCAACATTATTGTTTACAAACGATATATTAATCGTTCATTTCATAAATTTTCGGATTTGGCTGAACAAGGTGTAGTCTTGAAAGATTACAGGTCATCCTTATCCCTCCCTTCCCGAATGCTGGCTAAAAGACTTTATTTGTTGCGAAAGGCCTATGCAGAATCAAAACAGATGGCCCCGGCTAAAGACCCGGATAAAGCATTTATCAGGAATTTGAAACGATTCAAACCCGTATTGGTCATCATATCTCAGGCCATCAATTTTGATGGATTATTTTATGCATACCAATGTTTGCTGATGGGTATCCCTTATGTTATTGTAAGTCAGAAAGCAGTTGATTTTTTCTGGCCCGATACCCATGACCGGTCTTTCATGATCAGTACGTATTTAAGGGCGAAAAAGTGTTTTTTTGTTTCTCATCACAATCAGCAATTAACGGAGGAACAATTGGGAACACGGTTATTGAACAGCGAGGTAATTGCTAACCCGGTCAAAACCACCCGACAGGTAATTCCCTATCCATCTACGAATTCCGGATACAGGCTTGCCTGTGTGGGTCGTCTGTTTTTGTTGGACAAAGGCCAGGATATGCTCATTCGAATTTTGTCAAAAGAGAAATGGAAGGGAAGACCGATAACTATATCTTTTGTTGGCACAGGAGATGACAAGGAGCCATTGCAGGCTATGGCTTCGCTATTACAGGTAAACAAGATCCAATTTACGGGGTATTTACAGCAAGTGGAAACGATTTGGAATGACCATCATGCGTTAATCCTCCCTTCACGCAGTGAAGGCTTACCCATCGCAGTTGTTGAAGCCATGGCCAGCGGCAGAACAGTAATTGTTACGAATGCAGGTGGATCGGCAGAATTTATTACAGACGACGTAACCGGATTTGTTGGTAAAGCCGACCTGGATATGCTGGAGGAGGCCATGGAGAGAGCCTGGAATAAGCGAGATCATTGGCAAAATATGGGTCTCGAGGCAGCTAAATATATTAAAAAAAGAGTTCCAGAAAATCCGGCATATGATTTTTCAAACCAAATAAAAAAACTGGCTAATGACTAAAGGGCCCCTGGTCTCTGTAATAATGCCTACTTATAACAGGGTAGATAAAATAGCATCTGCCATTAACAGCGTTTTAAAACAAACCTATCGCAATTTTCAGCTTATTATCAGTGATGATGGCTCAACCGATGGAACGGGGGATTTTATAATGAAAAATTACCCTCAGGTGGATTACATAATGTCGCATCACGCCGGACAGGCAGCGGCCCGAAACAAGGGTTTATCGGTTGCAAAAGCAGACATTATTGCTTCACTGGATTCTGACGATAAGTGGGATCCTGAATTTCTGGAGACCTGTGTTACAAAACTGGAGGCTGACAACCTGGATTTTGTTTTTGCCAACTGGATTCAGCAATTTCCGTACGGCGTTAGCAAGGATTTTTTCTCTGAGGATTTATTTTTAAAGCCTTACCTTAAAAATAAAGATGAGAAATGGCAAATATTGTCAGGAGCCGATCTTCGGAAATTATATTTAAGGGCTTGCCCTTCTCCTTCTTCTTCTGCGGTCATGCGTAAATCATCCATTGTTTCGGGATGGAATGAAAGAATCAATATTTCGGATGATTGGTGTCTTTTCCTCGATATGGTATTGACAAAAGATTGCAAAGCGGCATTTACTACTGAGGTATATTGGAATAAGTATATCAATTCAAATAATATTTATGATGGCCGGCGCAGGAGTGAATTACTGGAACTTTTTCACATTCAGGATACCCTGGAATTTATGAGCCGGTTTAAAGACAAGATTTCCAAGTCCGAATTCAGGGTGTTGAACAAAAGATGTGTGCGGGGATTTGTTGAACTCGCCAAGCACCATGTTATAGATGGTTTTGATATTCCCCGGTCCGCTTCCCTAATGAGAGATTCGGCTAAACTAAGTGTACTGGATACGGTAATCGCTATACCGGATGTCATTTTATTTGGAGTTAACCGTCGTTTCAGAGACCTGCTGGTTAAATTGAAGAGAAAGACGCAAGCACAACTAAGTGAAATAAGAAACCAATAATTATTTTCCATTTAAACTGCAGACTTTGAAGAAAGAAGATCTCTGGGATATTTATGATCATACTTATGCAAAGGATTATAATGAAAGATACCTTTCAAACCCCTTTTCTAAAGTAAGTTCTGATATGGAACTGAATGTTTTAAAGGGACAAATTAACGCATCAACCAGGTGGCTCGATTTAGGATGCGGTACGGGATATTTTTTGAGTCAGTTTCCTGGTATTCAAAGAGCGGGAGTGGATATATCACCTGAAATGATAAAATTGGCCTCTGATTCAAATCCGGACGCCTTGTTTCTCATGGAAGGAGATTTTAGAAAAGAGCATACTGAATGGTCCGGCGCATGGACATTGATTACATGTATGTGGGGCGCTTATTGTTATGTTGATTCAGTAAGAGAAGTGGAACAGGTTGTCCGGAATATGATTTCCTGGACGAAAACCGGCGGGTCTGTTTTTTTGCCGGTTGTGGACATAGAAGATGTGCGGCCGAACATGAAAACATCCTATGAAGAACCCACGGGTGTTTTTGGCGGAAGGATTTCGGTTACAGCCATTACGTGGACCTGGCAAGAAGAAAACGGCAAAATTCACGAACACCTGGTTTCTCCGCATATTGAACATATTATTAATCTTTTAAAACCATTTTTTAATAGAATTGAAATAATCCGATATCCGCCTTACATGGCCAATTGGGTATCGAGGAAAGCCATACTGGCAACCGGGCGACAGGATATTGAAAATGCGGGGCAGCATGCAAATATCCTTTGGCATCAAATTCCGCAAGCGGCCATTAAGCCACAGAAAAAAAATCAATATATCTCCATATTTAAATCCTTAGCCAAAAAATTATACGGAAAGATTCTGAGGAAATAGGGATGCCAGGTAATTCTGTCCGGGTTCATGAAAAAAGTAATTCAAATAATTCGATCAAATGAATGGCGGGAAAATAAGTTATGTCCTTTGCTGGCATTAGGATATGCTACTACCTTATTTTCGACAACCCCATTATATAAAGTTGCTGTCTGGCTTTTGTTTTTACTCATCAGCATTATCATCGGTGCCATTTATGTAAGTGTGATTAATGATATAACTGATCTGGAAGATGATATGGCCTCCGGAAAAAGAAACAGGATGGCAGAGATATCTGCCGGTTACAGATGGATGATTCCCGTATTTTGCCTTGTGCTGGGAATACTATTTATTTTATTTTTTTTTAAGGATAATTTATCCCGCTTATTATATCTGTTGCCCTGGATATCTTTCAGCTTATATTCTTTTCCGCCGGTCAGGCTCAAGAAAAGGGGGATTTGGGGTGTGTTCGCTGATGCCTGCGGATCGCACCTTTTTGTCAGCCTGTTGATGGTAGCAAATATCAGTCGCTTTACCGGCATTCAGGTTGACTGGTACTGGTTTACCGCGGTTGGGATCTGGTCTTTCTTTTATGGGCTAAGAGGCATTCTTTGGCATCAATTTAATGACAGGGATAATGACCTGAAAGCAAACCTGGGAACATTCGCGTCCCGGGTTGATCCCCGTTCCTTCAGGAT
>PLEB01000307.1 GCA_003136915.1 Chitinophagaceae bacterium | reverse complement strand
GTCTTTCCGCTGCCGGTTTTCCCGATCACAGCTATTTTTTCTCCCTTACGGATCTTCAGGTTAAAATTTCTAATGGCATGAATTCCGGTGTTGGGGTAAATAAAGTCCACCTGCTCAAAACTTATAGAGCCCGTAATAGGCTGACTTATTGCGTGCGGTGGATTTTGGATTACCGGAACGGTTTCAAGGAATTCGTTAAGCCTTTTCTGGGAGGCCGAAGCCCGCTGGATCATGCTGGCAACCCATCCAATGGCGCTTACCGGAAAAGTAAGCATGGTAATATATATTACGAATTCGGTGATAGTGCCCAGGTCAGCATGGTGCGTACCATGGATCACGTAGAATCCTCCGATCATAATGGTCAGCAGGGTGCTGAGTCCGATGATAAGTCCCATCGAAGGGAAATAAATGGCTTCAACCTTGGAAAGGTTGATCGCATTCTTCCTGTATTCTTCACTGTTGGCTGTGAAGAAACGGATCATCGCCGTTTCCTGAACAAAGGATTTGATTACCCGGATGCCGCTGTAGGTTTCCTGTGCATTGGTAGTGAGGCTGCTCAATAATGCCTGGATCCGCTCACTCCGTTTATGAATGATTGTATTTACCGTGTAAATGGTAATTGCCAGTATGGGAAGCGGCGCGAGAACATAGAGCGTGAGCAGGGCATCCTTGCGGATCATGAAATAAAGACTGAAACCGATGGTGGCAAGCAGGTTACCCAGGTACATGATAGCGGGTCCCGTATACATTCTCACCCGGCTCACATCTTCCGACATCCGGTTCATGAGATCCCCTGTGCTATGTGTTTTGTAAAAAGCAGAATCCAGTAACTGATAATGCCTGAATATTTCATTCTTCTGGTCGAACTCTATATGCCGGCTCATAACAATTATCGTCTGGCGCATAAGGAACATAAAAATGCCTCCGATGACGGCCAGCAACAATAAGGTTATGCCGCTTAACGCTACTTTTCCTCCGAAACTTTGATGCGTGGCATCCAACTTGCGGATGAACTTCTTCACGAGTATGTCGTAGTTGGCCGTATCCGACTTCTGGTTCCGCGAAGTTTCTTTTTCCGGTTTTGACGACACCGGAGGATGGCTGACTGTTTTACCCGATTGAGCAGTCAATTCCCTTTCGACAGAATTCACGACATAGCCGGTAACCTGAGGCGAGAGTATGCGAAAATAGTTGGAAAGAACAACGAAAAGCGTCCCAAGCAAAAGCCTCCACTTATATTTCCAGAAATATTTGTTGACCGCCTTTAAATACTTCAAATCCCCGGTTTTACTAAACCGTAAATTTACACGAATGCAGGTATATTTGCTTCTATGATAAATTTTTTTTCTCTTTTTCTGGGCATCCTGGCTTGCTTTCAATGCGTGGCCCAGTCTGTGGATTCTACTCATATTTTGTTCGATGACCAATGGAGGTTTTTCAAAGGCGGCGTAGAAAGAGGCCAGACGGTTACGGTGGATGATTCGCATTGGAGAACTGTGGATCTGCCACACGACTGGAGCATAGAGGATATCGGTTCTACTCAATCTCCATTTGATTCAAATGCCATCAGTCAGGTTGGCGGAGGTTTTACTGTTGGCGGAACCGGCTGGTACCGAAAAAGCTTTTTCATTCCTTCAATACTTCAAGGCAAAAAAATTCATATTTTATTTGAAGGCATATATATGAATGCCGATGTCTGGCTAAATGGCGAGCATCTTGGAAATCACCCTTACGGATATACCAGTTTCTCGTATGATCTTACACCGCTTATCAAATTCGGAGAGAAAAATATGCTGGCGGTCCAGGTTAAGAATGAAGGACAAAACAGCCGCTGGTATTCGGGATCGGGAATCAACCGGCACGTTTGGATTCAATTTCTTTCGCCGGTTCATTTTGTAGAGTGGGGAACACAGGCAAGAACCACTGGAGTTTCATCCTCTGCGGCGATCGTCCACACATATACGGCTGTAGAAAATAACGCTACAACCCCTCAGTCCGTTCAGTTATTGTCCACCATTCTCGATCCTCATGGAAATGAAATTGCGAGGTGGAAGAGAGAAATTCAGGTGAGTCCGGGAACTGTATATACGGACACCCAAATAATTCAAATCGACCGGCCGCAGTGGTGGTCAACGGACCAGCCCTTACTCTATTCACTGCATACGCAAATCGTTCAGCAGCAGGAAACACTTCAAAAACAGGAAACGACTTTCGGAATCCGCAGTATCCATTTTGACGCGGAAACAGGATTTTTGCTGAATGGTAAGCCAATGAAACTAAAAGGTGGTTGCTATCATAACGATAATGGCCCCCTGGGTTCCAGATCCTATGACCGCGCGGAAGAACGGCGGGTGGAACTAATGAAGGCCAGTGGTTTTAATGCGATCCGGTGTTCTCACAATCCTCCCCCACCGGCATTTCTGAATGCATGCGACCGGTTAGGAATGTTGGTGGTTGACGAAGCTTTTGATATGTGGGAGGATCCGAAAACGCCTTACGATTATCATTTGTATTTTGACTCGTGGTGGAAGAAAGATATTGAAAGCATGGTGCTCCGGGATTTGAATCATCCTTCTATAATTATGTGGAGCATCGGAAATGAAATTCCTAACCGCCAAAAGCCGGAAGTAGTGCGCCTCGCCCATGCGCTGGCCGCCTATATCGGGTCGTTGGACAATAGCCGGCCCGTAACATCCGCAGTGAATGATGTTAAAGAGGACAAGGATCCGTTTTTTGCAGCGCTGGATATTGCCGGATATAATTATGCCGATACCAGCTATGAACCGGACCATCGCCGAAAACCTCAGCGCGTTATGATGGGGACAGAATCCTACGCCCTCGAAGCCTTTGATTATTGGATGCCCGTGGTAGATCATCCTTACGTGATCGGCGATTTTATCTGGACAGGCTTTGACTATATCGGCGAAGCCAGCATTGGCTGGAAAGGATACATGCAGGAAAAAAGTTTTTTTCCCTGGAACCTGGCTTATTGCGGAGACATTGATATCTGCGGCTGGAAGCGCCCGCAATCTTATTACCGGGACGTGTTGTGGAGTTCCGGTAGGCTTTCTTTATTTGTGCACCCGCCGGAACCTTCCTTTGAAATGAACCCACGCATTGAACCCTGGAGTAAATGGAATTGGGAAGACGTGGTGGCTGACTGGAACTGGAAGGGATCCGAAAATAAGCCGCTAAAAGTAGATGTTTATTCTTCCTGCGACGAAGTGGAATTATTTCTGAATGGAAAATCACTGGGAAGAAAAGCGACTAACAGAAGCACAAAATTTCGTACTTCATGGGAGGTTCCCTGGCAGGCCGGCGAATTGAAAGCCATTGGTTTCAAAAACAAAAAACAATTACAGCAAACAGTGCTGGTGAGTGCCGGGGAACCGGTCCAAATGGTTTTGGCGCCTGACAGAACTGAGATTCAGGCGGCCGGACAGGACCTTTGTTATGTTACAATTGAAGTTCAGGACAAGGATCATCACCTGAATCCAAAAGCTGACAACCTCATACATTTTACTTTAGAAGGACCAGCCACTATTGCAGGTGTTGGAAACGCAAATCCAATGAGCCTTGAAAGCTACCAGTTGCCGAAGAGAAACGCCTGGCGGGGAAAATGCATGGTCATTTTAAAATCAACGGGACAACCAGGAGATATTGTACTGCATGCAACCGCTGAAGGCATGCCGGAGGCGACGGTGAATATCAGGGCAAAAGCGGAGTAACTAAATATTTCCTTTCTTTAACTCCTCCACTGCATGATTGGCGGCCCTGGCAGTGAAAGCCATAAAAGTTATTGAAGGATTCTGGGTGCTCGTGGAAACCATGGCTGCACCATCCGTAACAAAAACATTCGGGCAATGGTGGAATTGATTCCATTTATTTAACAGCGAGGTTTTGGGATCCGTGCCCATCCTGCATCCGCCCATCTCATGGATATCGAGCCCGGGTGCCTGCTTGCTGTCGCGGGTTTGCACATTTTTGCATCCACCCACAGTAAGCATTTCCGAAGTTTGGTTCAGGAAATCCTTTAATGACTTTTCATCATTTTCATCATAGTCGACAGAAACGACCAGTTCAGGAATTCCCCAGGGATCCTTTTGATCTTTGCTCAGACGAACGTGATTGTTTTGCTTTGGAATCGTTTCACCTTGCATCATGGCAAATACAAACCACGGTCCTGCTTCGGTGAGTGCTTCTTTAAATTCAGCCCCGAGCTCCGGTTGGTTGCTGGAAAGATTTCCCGTTCCCCTGCCCGCGCTGAAATGGACCATATACCCGCGAAGAAAATCCATTTCCTGTTTTTTCACATTTCTGAAATTGGGCATCATGGGTTGGGTAGGACGCCGGCCATAATAATATTGGTCCATGGGTCCGTCAAAGGAGGCGCTTACTGTGCCCCGGTAATTGTGGAAACAAACAAATCTGCCAAGCAACCCATTATCATTTCCGAGGCCCTGCGGAAAACGTGAGGAGGTTGAGTTTAATAGGATGAGATTGGAATTCAAACATGCAGCGTTTACAAAAATAACTTTTGCGTAATAAGTGCTTTCCTGTTTGGTATGTGCATCGATCACGCGCACTCCCGTTGCCCTTTGCTTCTTTTCATCATAAATAATCGAATGCACAACACTGTCTGTTCTCATGGTGAGGTTACCGGTTTTTGAGGCCCAGGGAAGTGTCGTGGAATTTGAGCTGAAATACCCACCGTAAGGGCAGCCGCGTTCACACTCATTCCTGGCCTGACAAGGATTTCGTCCTTGTTCGATGTGGACGGGCTGCGGCTTGGTCAGGTGTGCACAGCGTCCCTGCACGACATGACGTTCGGAATAATGATGGTTAATTTTATCCGCAATTTCTCTTTCAACACAATTCATTTCCCACGCTGGCAGAAATTCGCCATCGGGAAGTGTTTCCAGTCCGTCGTGATTGCCACTGATACCGGCAAATTTTTCAACGTGGGAATACCAGGGAGCCATTTCTTCATAGCTAACCGGCCATTCCACTGCAAATCCGTCGCGGCCCGGTCCCTCGAAATCAAACCTACTCCAACGTTGCGTTTGCCTTGCCCAGAGCAGGGACTTTCCGCCCACCTGGTATCCACGGATCCAATCGAATGGCTTTTCCTGTATGTACGGATGTTCCTTGTCTTTTACAAAAAAGTGCTGGGAAGCTTCACTAAAAGCATAGCACCTGCTTACGATGGGATTATTTTCCGTAACAGACAATGGCATTTGCCCCCGGTGCGGAAAGTCCCATGGGTTTTTAGTTGCCGTTGGATAATCTTTCAGGTGGACCACATTTCTGCCCCTTTCAATGACCAGGGTCTTCAGCCCGTGGTCGCAAAATTCTTTGGCCGCCCATCCCCCACTGATGCCTGATCCGATAACTATTGCGTCGAAGGTATTCTGAGCTTTGGCGCGGTTATTTAAAAGAAGGGAATCGGCAGGCATTTTATCGTTTTGAATTGAAAATATAAAAAATCTGGTCGTCTACAAGGATCTGTTTCCGAATTTTGCCTGGGCTCTTTTGAGCGCCATGCAATAGCCGAGGTGCAGACCTTCATGATTCAGCAGCATTCGCAAAACATCCTGGATACTTCTGATTTCAAATCCAAGACTGGTGATTGTGAAGGGCCTGACATGCGTAAAAACGTTATTCTCCAGGTCACTATCGAGTTGGGCCAGGGTGGTTTCAGAATAATTTTTCAGGGTTTCAAATTCGGCTTTTTCCACATAAGCGACCGGCTTTGTTCCGCGCCTGTATTTTAAAAAAAAGCCTTCATCCATCAGGGGCTTAAGGTCGGCATTCAGATAACATAAAGCTTGCTGACTGGCGACTACATGACCAAGATTCCAGATCAGATTATTGCTAAATCCCGTGGGAATCGCATTTAAAGTATCCATGGATAGTCCATCGAAAACCTTTAACAATGCTCTCCTGCAGGCGACAATCAATTCAACTGATCTTTCCATTGCTCATTATTTAAGTTAATAACGAAAAGCAGAATTTTAGGGAACCTGAAGAATGACTGCCCACGCTTCAATGGAAAGGTATAATTTCCAGCAAAGAAAAGAAATTTTCAATAAGCAGCATTATTTTTCGCAGTTAGCTACCCGAAACGCAGCTGGGAATATGGCAATTGAAAATACCATGAAATAATTTTTTTGTAATCTTGAAATTAATCCTATCTATGCATCAGAAAAGAGCCTAAACCACAACTAACACCTGAACATGGGCCGAATTGTTTTATGCGTTGATGATGATCCGGACGATAGGGAACTGATCCGTAGCGCTGTCTTTAATGTTGATCCTTCCTACAGGATGGCGTTTGCCACAAACGGCAGTGAGGCAATAAAATATCTGCTTGACTCGATCGATACGGAATTGCCCTGTCTGATTATACTGGACATCAATATGCCCGTCATGGATGGGAAGCAGACGATACTGGAAATAAAGAAAATCCCCGAACTCATGGAGATTCCGGTTGTGGTGTTCACCACGTCCAACCATCCGTCTGACAAGCATTTTTGCGAAATGATGGGGGTAGAAATGGTTACCAAGCCGGCCAGCCTCAAACAAATCAACCAGGAAGCAAAAAAACTATTGCATTATTGCGAAGACTAATTGTAAACCAGCGTTTCCCACAGGTGAATTCCCCGGCCACTACCCTAGAATACCATTTGCATAAGTGAAGCATTACTCCTGCGTTATGGCTTTAAAAGAATACAATAAAAAACGGGTTTTTAACCAGACGCCTGAACCCCAGGCCGGAAAGCCCCGTGCCGGCAAATTACAGTTTGTTGTTCAGCAACATGATGCCAGCCGCCTCCATTATGATTTCAGGCTGGAGATGGATGGGGTCCTGAAAAGCTGGGCTGTTCCAAAGGGACCTTCACTGAATCCACAGGACAAACGACTGGCTATGATGGTGGAAGATCATCCATTCGATTATAAAGATTTTGAAGGGATCATCCCGGAAGGAAACTATGGTGCAGGGAGTGTGATCGTTTGGGATGAGGGCACTTACGAACCCCTGGCAAAAACAGGCAGCAAAAAAGAACAGGAAAAGGAACTGTTAAAGGAGCTTAAATCCGGATCATTAAAATTCCGCATGCATGGCGATAAACTGAAAGGCGAGTTTGCATTGGTGCATATAAAAAATCAGCAAAGGGGAGACAATGCCTGGCTGCTGATTAAACATAAGGATGAATATGCTTCAAATACTGACATCCTTAAAAAAACAAAATCTGTACGTTCAGGTAAGACGGTCTTTCAGATGGGAAAAGACAAACGCGCAAAGGAATGGATCTCGGACAAACCAAAAGCCCGGAAAAAACCCGTAGAAAAACCGGAAGCAAACGAAAGTGCAGACGAACCTCCGGCTGATCTTCAGGAATTATTAAAGAAAGGAAAGAAGGCAGCAATTCCCAAAAAAATAAAACCGATGCTGGCTACCCTTGTTGAAAAACCATTTGATGGAAAGGAATGGTTATTTGAAATTAAGTGGGATGGATATCGCGCCATCGCAACTGTACAGCGCGGTAAGGCAACGATCGAATCCCGGCATAATATTTCTTTTGATGAAAAATTTCTTCCGGTGAAAAATGCATTAGAAAATTGGGCTACCCAGGCGGTGGTTGATGGAGAGATCGTTGCGCTCAAGGCTGACGGGTTACCGGGTTTCCAGGAATTGCAGGGGTTTTTGAAGCAGAAGAATGCTGCGGCCCTGGCGTATTATGTATTTGATTTATTGTGGTATCAGGGGAAAGACTATACACAGTTGCCGTTAAAGGAGAGAAAAGCCATCCTTCAGCGTGTGCTTCCCTCCGGCGACAAGATGATTAGGTACAGTGATCACATTGAAGAAGAGGGCATTTCCTTTTTTGAGGCGGCTCTTGCCAAAGGTCTTGAAGGTGTCATGGCCAAGAAGGCCGATAGCCTGTATACAGAAAACCACCGGAGCAAGAACTGGTTGAAAATCAAGAATAATCAATTGGCTGAAGCTATTATATGCGGATTTACAAAGGGGCGCAACTCCAGAAAGTATTTCGGGGCAGTTATCCTTGGCCGTTATATCGGAAAGGAATTGAAATATATCGGGCATAGCGGTTCAGGATTTGATGAAAGAGGTTTAAAAGACCTGTTTGGTAAATTTCAATCCTTGATTACCGGGAAATGCCCGTTTACCAGGAAGCCAAAAACCAACATGCCGGCAACCTGGCTAAGGCCGGAATTGGTTTGTGCGGTAAAATATACAGAAGCCACGCAGGATGGGATCCTGCGTCACCCGATTTTTATGGGACTAAGGGAGGATAAGAGAGCGGCAGATGAAAAAAATATTGTTGTGATAAAACCTCCCCGTAAGAGCAGGACAAAAACAAGAGTCGAAAGAGACCGGGCTCCATCCATGGTAAAACCCGGGAAAGAAACAACCAGCAGGCCGGTCAAAGAAAAAAGGAAAAAAGCAGATATGAGCGAAAAAGAAAATGAATTGATCGGGTCAGGTGAGAACCAGGCGGAGATAGTGATTAATAAACATCCGCTCTCCCTGACCAACCTCACCAAACTCTACTGGCCCAAGGAAAAGATCAGCAAAGGAGAGATGATCAATTATTATCATGCGGTAGCGGAATTCATGATGCCTTATCTGAAAGATCGCCCCCAATCGTTAAACCGTCATCCGAACGGAATTGAGGGAGAAAGCTTTTATCACAAGAATGTGGGTGACCAGGTTCCTGACTGGATTAAGACCTACAAGTATAAAAGTGAAAGTGACGGAAAGAATAAGAAATTTCTCGTTGCCACGGATGAGGCCAGCCTGATTTATATGGCGAATATGGGTTGCATCGAGATCAATCCCTGGCATAGCCGGATTCAAAAACCTGACAATCCAGACTGGTGCGTGATCGATATTGATCCCGACAAAACAAATACCTTCAAACAGGTCATAGATGTTGCGCTTCAGATAAAAACATATCTTGATCAACTGAAGGTGACCGCATTTTGCAAGACTTCCGGATCAACGGGCATACATATTTACATACCGCTGGGAGCGAAATATTCCTTTGAGCAATCAAAGATGTTTGCGGAGTTGGTGGTTACTGCTGTTCATCAGGAAATGCCGGGATTTACCAGTATTGAAAGGAGTTTGTCAAAGCGAAAAGGGAAAATCTACCTGGACTTTTTGCAAAACCGCCAGATACAAACTATCGCTTCGCCCTATTCCCTGCGTCCCAAACCCTTTGCAACCGTTTCCATGCCATTGCATTGGGAAGAATTAAAACCTCGATTGAAAACTACAGATTTCACTATTCGGAATGCTCTCGACCGGATACGGCAGGAGCCGGATATTTTTAAGGGCGTGCTCGGGCCGGGAATTGCCCTGGAAAAAGTGCTTGCAGGTATGGGAAAGGGTACGGATTAATTCTATTGATTTGGGATGCCTGAACCATTACCGCCGCCTTTACTGCATCCGGCAAAAAAAATAAAAATGCCCCCAATAAATGCGAAGCCGCACAAAATATTAGTTCGCATAGTATTTAAATTATGCTCTTAAAAACGGAGAAAAATGTGTATCAGTTGCGTAAGTGAGGAAGAATGTTTATGGCCACATGGTTTGGTTTGGAAAAAAGATAAAGGGCCAGGGCCATAAGAAAAAAAAGGATGGATAAAATAAGAAACAGTGATTTTATCCATTTGGTGTTCCGCATACGGGCCATGTCAATACTAGCTTTATTTATTTTTCAAAGATGGATGTGTAAAAAAGACAATAGCCGGATACTCGACAAACGCCTGCATTAAATCGTCAAAAAGAGGTTTTGGATTATTTATCCCAGCTTATAACCGCAGCAAGGTGACTATCATCCGGCTGTTCAAAATATATCTTCACGTGGATGGATGAGGCCAGGTCATTTGCAATATGCAGGCCCATACCGGAACTTTTGCTATTTACCCGCTTATCGGCCATTAGCTTGTTTAATTCAATTGAGGTCGACCGAGTGGTTTGATTAATAATTCTTATTTTCTGATCATTTGCTACGAGACCAATGGCGCTTCCCTCGGGACTATGCTTTATTGTATTTTGAAGGAGGTTACGGATGATGACAGACAAGAAATTCTCATCTGTGTTTTGCAGAAAGTTTTGCGGTATTTCATTGTTGACCTTCAGGTTTTTGTCATCTATCTGTTGCTGCAAAAAACTCAATTCCTTTTGTACAGTTTCAGCAATATTCACGGACGTGAATTGCGGCGTAAAGTGCTGCATCTGGCTTTTACTCCATAATAAAAGATCCTCCATCGTTTCCAAAACATTTTCAGATGAAGTCTTTAATAGTTCTTCATGCCTTTTCCGCGATTGTTCGTTCAATGATTCCGGATTTTCCTTTTGCAGTCGCAGCAGCTGCACAATTCTACCAACCGGAGAACGTAAATCATGTCCTAAAATACCAAACAGTTTTGCCTTGGTTTCATTGGCCACGGCCAGTTGCTGATTCAATTCTCCCAACTGATCGTTCTTTCTGTTAAGGACCTTGTTTAATTTTTCCTTATTGAGGTAAATGAAATATAAAAGCAGTGCGATAATACCCAATGCTGCCAGGCCTATAACGAGCAATAGCCTGGTTCTTGAAGCGTTCTGTAATTCCAGCACCTCCAGCCGGTTTTCTTTGTCAAGCGAAGCAATCCGTTGTTCCTTTTGATTCGTTTGGTATCGCGTTTCCTGGTCAGCAAAATTCGTAGATAATTTTTCTTTTGTTATGGAATCGGTCTGTTCCGCATATTGCTCGTAATAAGCAACTGCTTCCTTGAGATTGCCCTTTCCTTTTTGTGCGAGGGCCATTGTTTTTAGGGCATTTGAATAAAGTTCCCTGTTTAATTGTTTGGCAATGGGTATAGATTGGTTCAGCAAGGCAATCGCCTGGTCGAATTTCCCGGTTTCTTCATCATATCTCCCGTTGATCAGCTGGGCCTGGAACAATAAAAGCGGGGATTTTACGCTGGCAGCTATCGTGTCTCCTTTATTTATATAAGGCAGCGCCCGGCTATACTGGTGGTGATCCAAATAATAGATCGCGATGTTCAGATCGGAGGAAACAATTTCAGAAGGGAATATGGGATTATTTTTTGTTTGCTCATTGAGCTCGTTGTCGTAATATAGTGCGGAATCAATGTTTCCTGATGTAGTAAATGCCTCAACAAAGGAACTCAGCAGCCTGTTGCCAACATTGGGAGATACCGATGCGAACCTTTCTCCCTGCCTGAGCATGCCCAGACTTTTATCCACCATCTGCGTATTCAGATATAGTTTGGAAAGCATATCGCACTGGATTGCATAGTCGAATTTCTTTTTTTGATCCTTTGTGGTATCAACTTCTTTCTCCCGCAACTCCAAACTCTTTATGAAATAATCCTGTGCTGTACTGTAATAAGATACAAACTGGTAATAGCTACCAAGTGCATAGTAACTATCCTTTAAAATGCTTTTATTGTGTGTTGTATCAACGATGGATTGTAAGATATTTTTGCACTCTTCTGCTTTTTCTCTTTGCTGTAACTGAAAATTGACAGGGATAAGAGCTGCGCAGGCCTTGGTGATCTGCGTGACAAGATGCGCTTCCTGCGCAGCATGCAGACTTTGATAAAAATAAAACTGGGCGCTGTCGAATTTAGTCTGGTAATAATTTCCAATTGCTGCATAGTAATAAAACCTGGACCGGTCTTCCAGGTCATTGGAACTTACAATTGACAGTCCCTTGATCGCAGCCTGCTGCAAATGAATATAATTATCTTTTATCCCGTGTTGATTTATCCTTAAGGTATCGCAATAGTTCATCCAGACATTTATCTTTTCCTTTTCTGTTTTATATCTGGATAAATCAGGTTCCTGGGCTTTTGAAATGAAATTGAGGAACAACAAACCCAAAAGCAGCAACAGAAGATTGCGCATACCGGCCTTTATTAAATTTTAGTAATAGTCAGGTTCAAAGGATCAGGTGAAGAAAGGCTTCAAGGCATTCTTGTATAATTTGCCGATTGGTAACACCTGGGACTGGATAATGATCTTGCCTTTTTCTACGATATCCACTTTTTTGCAGTTGACCGCATAGCTGCGATGGATCCGAACAAAAAGGCCGGCCGGCAATTTATCCATGATGCCGGTAAGCGTGGTTAAGACCAGGTACTGGTTTGTAGCCGTCTTAATTCTTGTATAATCTTTCATGGCTTCGAGATACGTGATGTCATGAACGGATAATTTGTATTTATCATGACCTTGTTTAATCATAATAAAGCCAGATTCCTGTTCTTCATCAAACGCGAATGCTTTGGTGCGCATCCGGCAAAAATCTTCCAGCCTGTGGGCACACCGGGCAAATCGCTCCGCGGAAATGGGTTTGAGCAAATAATCAAACGCATCCAGCTCATAACTTTCAATGGCAAATTCCGGATGCGAGGTTATCAGGACCGAAAGCATTCCAGCCTTATTCTTGGATCTCATCAAATCGATCCCGCTCATGTCCGGCATTTCAATATCAAGAAAAATAATATCAGGCTGAAACCGGTCAATTATCTCAAATGCTTCAACCGGATGGGAGCAGGAAGCAATCTTTTGAAGAAATGGGAACTTTTTCGCTTCTGATTCAATGGCGATCCGGTCAATCTCCTCATCATCGAGTATCAAATATCTCAGTGGAGCATTTAGCATGGTTAGCCAAGGTTTATACCTACTAAGCTACATAAAAATATGTTCCCCTGAAATGCGGTCTTAAGGATCCATTTTACCCATGTTAGCGGCGACAAATTAAACCACCCTGTGGCATAATCGATTCGACTTCCGGTTCAGCAAAGCCTCAATTGCCCTAAATTTGAAAGCATGAACGTGGAAGCGGAGAAATATCTCCAGCATTATACCGGACTCTGGCAATTAGTTCCCGATGGGGATTTTTTTTATACCCATTCTGGCTTATTGCAGCCGGTATTATTTGAAGGAAAAAAGGCTATAATCAAGATTTCAAAGCGCAAACAAGAAGACCGGGCTGCGAAGCTGATGTTGTGGTGGCAAGGCAATGGTGCCGCAAAAGTTTTGAAATACGAAGACCCGGCTTTATTGATGGAGCGCGCTATGGGTACTTTGTCTCTTTCCGATATGGCAGCAAATGGAGCGGATGATGAGGCCAGTATTATTCTTTCCCAGGTTGCGGAAAAACTTCATTCACATGAAATGAAGAATTTGCCTGAGCTCATACCGCTGAGTTTGTGGCTGAAAGCTCTCGGATCTGCAGCAGAGGCTAATGGCGATTTAATCAAGAAATGCTCCGGTATCTCGCATGAATTGCTCCTTGCATCTACAGAATCTGTGGTATTGCACGGAGATATTCATCATAAAAACATACTCCATTCCCAAGTGCATGGTTGGGTAGCTATAGATCCCAAAGGCTTACTGGGCGACCGCGCATTCGATTATGCAAATATCTTTTGCAACCCAGACAAGCAAACAGCGCTTACTCCAGGCCGTTTGGCCAGACAGATAAAAATAGTTTCTGAAGTTGCAGCGCTTGATGCAGGCAGACTCTTAAAGTGGGTCATTACCTGGGCTGCCTGTTCCGCAATCTGGTCAATGCATGATGGCCAGGATCCTGAACCGGCTTTAAGTATAGCCGGGATAGCAATTAAGGAACTAAATAAATAATTCAGGTAATATGAAAATACACGGCAAAAATTGTGCTTTTTGAGCCCACGGTTATTTCAAGGTAAAAAGGTGTGGAACCAGTACCCACAGGA
>PLEB01000110.1 GCA_003136915.1 Chitinophagaceae bacterium | reverse complement strand
CCTCCCGGGATATATAAGCCGACCCTCTCTATAGCTGTAGACCTTCTCCAGCACCGGATACCAGGCATGGTCTCGACCACTTCTTCACGGATGATTTGTTTACTGTGAAACAACTCAATATTTTTCTTCGCCATGCATATGGCGGCTTTTAGAGAATCGCTAAGTTCCGTTTCAGCTGCTTTCCATTCCGCTTCATTCACCAGTCGGTGGGCGAGATTCACCTTATCGAATTCCAGGGCATATTTGTTTACTGCGGCATCCCCATCGCGCTTTACTTCTTCCATGATCTTTTTCACCACGGGTTCCAGTGATGCCATACTTTTTAATGGCCTTGCGAGCAGTTCCTTCCACCTTGTCTTCTCCGGATATTCAATGATCTGCATCTGCAAAATTTTTATAAAATCATTTTTTCAATCGGCACAACAAGGATGCCCTGTGCGCCCGCATTCTTTAATTTCTCAATGATTTCCCAGAATTCATTTTCATTGACCACACTGTGCACACTGCTCCAACCCTGTTCGGCAAGCGGAAGCACAGTCGGGCTTTTCATTCCGGGCAGGAGATCAATAATTTGTTTCAGATTCTCGTTGGGCGCATTGAGCAGGATATATTTGGTATGCCTTGCTTTGCGAACCGAGCGGATCCTGAACAATAATTTTTCCAGGATCTCATACCTGCCTTCATCGAGATTTGGATGCCGGATCAAAACGGCTTCTGAGTGAAGGATNNGGAGCAATTTCGACAGAACCGCTGATCTCATGGATCTCGGCAGTTATATTTTTCTTTTTAAGAAAATCCGCAACCAGTACGGGATAGGTTGTAGCGATTTTTTTATTCCTGAGAAAACCCGGACCATCGTATGGCTCATTTCTCCCAACGGCCACGGACAACCGGCATTTGCCAAAGCCTAATTTTTCAGTCACCATCACTTTCTTATTTTTCTCATAGATCACATTCTCGCCAACGATACCGATATCGGCAACAGCATCTTCCACATATTGCGGGATATCATCGTCACGCAGAAAAAAGACTTCCATCGGAAAATTATCGGCTTCTGTTTTTAATTTATTGATTCCGTCCTTAAAATCAATTCCGCAGTCTTTCAGCAGCTTCAGGGAATCATCATAAAGGCGGCCTGATTTCTGGATGGCGATTTTTAATTTGGTGGGTGACATATAATGTGATTCAAATGAGCAAAAAACAACAGGGGCTTACCTTTCGATAAGCCCCTGCGATTATATTGTTTAAACAAAACATCAGCAGCCTACCGGTTGGGCAAGGTATGGTGATGATGTATTGTTGAGAAAATTTTCATGTTTTATAAGGCGCAAAAATAACTGGCCCAAAGCATTGTGCCAAAATTATTCTTATTTGCCTCCCTTTGCATCGGCTAGGAATTTAGCCAGGCCGATATCTGTCAACGGGTGTTTGAGCAGGCCTAGTATAGGTTCCAGCGGAGACGTAACCACGTCGGCGCCGGCTTCCGCACATTGTACAATATGTAAGGAGCTTCGGATAGAAGCAGCCAGGATCTCGGTTTCAAAACCCTGAATAGCATAAATATTGGCAATCTGCTCGATCAGCTGAACACCATCCCAACCGCTGTCGTCAATCCTTCCGATAAACGGGGATACATATTTGGCGCCGGCCTTTGCTGCCAGGATAGCCTGGCCCGCAGAAAAAACAAGGGTGCAATTGGTTCTGATACCATTATCCGTAAACCATTTCATAGCCTTCACACCTTCCTTAATCATGGGAACTTTCACGATGATATTGGGATTGATCTTGGCTAGTTTCTTGCCTTCTGCAATAATGCCGTCAAAATCAGTGGAAATGACTTCTGCACTCACATCTCCTTTTACAAGGTCAGAAATGGTCTTGTAGTGTTTGGTAATATTTTCTTCTCCCCGGATGCCTTCTTTAGCCATCAATGAGGGATTGGTAGTTACCCCATCCAATATTCCCAGATCGTTGAGTTCCTTGATCTGAGCAAGGTTTGCGGTATCAATAAAAAACTTCATACAATAATTTTATACAAGTTGAAAAGAATAAAAAAAATGGCAAGTTACTTACATCGCACCGCTACGACCACCTACCCTTGCTGCCTTCCGGCCCTGGGGGATTCAGCAGGAGCTGGCCGTATAAGACTTGCCGGTGCAAAGATAAGCTTAAAGCCTAAAGCTTAAAGCTTAAAGCTTNNGTTGATGGTTGATAGTTGATAGTTGATGGTCATTATACGCAATACCGAATCTGAAAACGGAAAGCGTATTTAAGTAAGCATCAATCCATCAACCATCAACTATTAACCATAAACCCTATTGTCCAGCATTCAACGTATTCAAACTATACATCCCCACCAGCTGGTCGGCGCGGCCGCCCATGGATCGATAATAGACCAGAATAAGATAGTCATTCTCCGTTTCAAAATGATCTCCTTCTGTGAATTCAAAAGAGGCTTTGTCATCCGGATCATTTTTGTTCACCGTAACATAAGCGTAATTATAATATCCCATTTTCAGGAGAGCAGATCCTTCATAAATGCCTTTTGCAGAATTAAAAACAAGTCTGGTTTCATCATTGAATTTATACCCGGTTAACATGCCGAACAGATAAATATCCAGATCAGGAAACGGCGCGTTATCGGGCGGTACAAAACTGAATTTAACCTGGGCATAATCGGTTTGCCAGGATGGATTGATGCTTTCAGTTGTCTTTATAAAATACGCTCCATTGTAGTCAGCATAATAATAATATGGCTGCCTTGAACGGTCTGCATCCGGTTTTACCNNCCATCTCCATTGCGTTCCACCCGGAAAAACAGGAATGTCATCGCTGTTATATTCAAAGCTGTTTCCTGAAAAAAAAGAAGGCTTATCTATATATATGGCATTATCCCAGCGGTGATTCTGCAACACGACTACCTTCATTTGCTGGAAAGGATTTATGAGCGCCAGCGCACCGCAGTTGACGGTAAATTGTAATTTTTGATGTGTTTGTGCAATCTGCGGATTCAATGGCTGAAGAAACTGGACCGAAATAGTAGCTGCATTTTCCGCAACAAGGAATCTTTTGGTAAAAACCAATTTTGAGGTGTCATTATCCAAAAATATTTTCAATAAATAATTCCCTG
The DNA here is from genome assembly GCA_003136915.1 of Chitinophagaceae bacterium. GTDB lineage: Bacteria > Bacteroidota > Bacteroidia > Chitinophagales > Chitinophagaceae > Puia. The sequence goes on along the minus strand of PLEB01000110.1, from coordinate 4,862 downwards.
AATGGATGATCGAGGAATTCTGGTCAGGTAGCAATGCACGGTAATGCGTGTAACGGGTTAACGCAACAGAAGAATAATGATACTCTGTAATAGGACTTTGGGCAAAACCCCGGATATAGTCAAAGCTGCTCAACTGAACTGGCGCCCAATCCGCGTTACACAGTTGATAAGTATAAAAATAATTCTTCACGTTTGCATCCAGATCGTCGAACTCGAGATCGAGCTTTTGGCTACCGTTCAGTGTCAGCACTGGATAGGCAAGCTGATTGCCACGCTGGTATAACTGGGCGGAATGAATATTGGACATATAAACGGAGTCCGGTGATTGTGCAACCAGCGGGCCGCAAATCCAAATCATCATCAGGATCAACAGGTATCTCATCATAATTTTCTACTTGCAATGATAGTGCAAATCGTTAAAAAACTTTTCCGTAATCAGCGGGAAGTCTATTTTTGACCGGAAAATGCATGCTTATTGAACCTTTCTTCCTTTATAGCCCTCAGAATTGCTTTTAACAGGCAGCATTCTTTTTCCAGGTTTATCATTCGCCTTGCCGTTGCGGCCACCGCCATTAGTGTAATGGCCATGATCCTTACCATTGCATTCACCCAGGGATTCCAGAATGCCGTGGCACAGAAAATGTATGGTTTTTCGGGGCATATCCGCGTACAACATTTTGAGCCGGAAAGGGTGGATATTGCTGAAGAGCAGCCGATTGCTGCAAGCGACACCGTGATCAGCGCGATCCGGAATGATCCGGAGGTAGTCACCATACAACCTTTCGCCACCAAGTACGCCATCGTAAAAGGACCCGAAAGTTTTGAGGGCCTGCTTCTGAAAGGAATCAACAGAAACTATGACCTTCAGCACCTGCAGGAATTTTTGAAATCGGGTCATTGGATCCATTTTCCTGATTCAGCATATAGTAACGAAATCGACCTTTCCTCCTATACGGCCAATCAGCTCAACCTCCATGCAGGGGATAAATTATTCACCTATTTTATCCAGCCTGATGGAACGCGCCGTGTGCGGCCCATGAAAGTGGCAGGCATTTTTAAAACGGGTATCGAGGATTATGACCGGGTGAATGCCCTTGTCGATATCCGGCTTATCCAACGTCTGAATAACTGGCTGCCAAATGAAATCGGTGGCTATGAAGTGTTCATTAAAGATTACCGGATGGCGGACTCCATCAGCAATCGTATTTTTTACAAATTACCTCCCGGCTGGAACAGCCGTTCCATTCCGGAGATCTATGAGAATATTTTTGACTGGCTCAATCTGCAGAATACTACCATAGCAATCGTTATCATCATCATGATCCTGGTGGCCATATTAAATCTCGTCACTTGCCTGATCATTCTCCTGCTTGAAAGAACAAACATGATCGGCTTGTTAAAATCTCTTGGCTCGCCGGACTTGATCATTCAAAAGATTTTCCTCATGCATGGTGCTATGATCACTTTTGGTGGATTATTGCTGGGAAATGGGCTGGGCCTGCTGATCTGCTGGCTTCAGCAACGATATGGATTTATCACGCTGCCCGAAGATTCCTATTTTATTTCCACCGCGGCAGTGAAAATAGGCTGGCAACAGGTAGTTTGGATAAATCTGGGCACTTTTGTGATTTGCTTTGCAATTCTTCTTATTCCCAGTTTTTTTGTTATCCGCAGGCTGAGCCCCGTCAAGGCCATGCGGTTCGACTAGGCCTTTCGGATCATGAACAGGATGATGCCGGCGGCCACTGCAACATTCAGGGATTCTGCAGATCCCCTGCGTGGAATGCGGATCCTGCGTATAGCAAGTGCGGATAAATCCTGATAGATTCCCCTGGATTCATTCCCGATCAGCAGCATAATCCTCGGTATGTGCAGTGTTTGTTCAAGGTCCTCCCCATCAAGCTCAGCTGCATAACATGGCGTGCCGGGGTGCGCGACAATATACTCTTTCAGGTCATCATATAATACTTCTACTCTTGCAATACTGCCCATAGTAGATTGAACCACTTTGGGGTTAAAGAGATTTGCCGTATCCGGGCTGCAGACAATTCTTCGAACATCAAACCAATCTGCTGTTCGTACCAGCGTTCCCAGATTTCCAGGATCCTGAATATTGTCGAGCAATAGCGTGATGCCTTCCGGCTCCTCCTCAGCAGGAAACACTGGTTTACGGAAAATGGCAACCACCTGGTTGGGTGTAGTCAAAAAAGAGATCCTTTCCAATTCCTGCGATTCAATTTCCACCGGATCAATCCTTCCTGCGAGGAGGATTTTATTTTTGAGGAGCCATTCCTTTACAGCATACAGTTGAATGAGCTCAATATGCCCGGCTTGCAGCAGCTCCAACACGATCTTGGAACCCTCCGCAACAAAGACCCCATCAGCGTCCCGGAATTTTTTGTGGCCTAAACTTTGGATATATTTGACCTGCGATTTTACAAGCATCGGTTTCCCGTTTAAATTCTATGTCATATTGCCGGCAAGTTACAGCATCACTGATCAGCCCTGCAATCGTTCCTGCGATCCTCGTTTTTGTGCTTTTTTCATGCCGAGTACCACGAGACTTTCCCCGTGGGAAGCCATTTGTTTACAAAACAAATATAAAGGTGGCGGGAGAAATGAAAAACGACGAACGGCAGGATCTTCAGCTCCGGCTGGAAAGTCAACTGGATGACAGCCTGCAATCAAAAACGGTTACTGCATTTGACTGGCCCTGGCACTCTTTCCATATCATTTATAAAAAGCTTTCGCATCCACCGGTGTATGATTCCCTGAATCTGGGCCGCTCGATCGCCTTTATGAACGCATTGCTGAACGCCAATGGTTATTATTCACCCATTGTCCAGGACACAGTAATAATTGACACCGTTCATAAAGAACAACGTGTTACTGTAAACTTCCTGGTGAAACCTGGTAAGCAATTAATTTTTGATTCGGTCGGTTATGAACTGACAACACCCGAACTGCAGAAATTAACCCTGGATTCGCGATCGCAGTCATCCCTAAAAAAGGGAAAACCTTATTCAAGGCAGATGGTGCTCACGGAGATCAATCGCCTGGTTGACAGTTTTCGCAATCATGGGTATTATCGTTTTACCAAAGACGATCTGTTTGCAGAACAGGATACGGTTTTTGCAGCACTGATTGACCCTTCCCTGGATCCGCTCGAACAGGCTGCCTTAATGGAAAAACTCAGACTGAAAAAGGAAAATCCGACCATCAGCGTCACCATAAAGCAGAGAATCAACCGGGATACCAGTCACCTTATGAAATATTATATCGGGAACGTAACCGTTTATCCTGATCTGCCCTTGACAGAAGATACAACCCTGGTTAAATTGGATACCACAAAAATCAAGAACATAGAATTTATCTCGAGAACAAATAAATTCAAGCTGGCATTTCTCGCAAACAATATTTTTTTGAGGCCCGGAAGCGAATATCAGCAGGAAAATTATTATCGGACTTCCAATCGCCTGAGCCAGTTTCCAGCCTGGCAATACAATAATTTTGATTTTGAAAAATCACCAATGGCGGATTCTGTGCTCGATCTTACCCTTCGCATGTATCCGGCAAAAAAACAGAAATTAACGGTTGCCCTGGAGGCCAGCAGAAATGTTAATGATATTGTAACGACAACCAACCTGTTTGGCACGGGACTTAATTTCGGGCTTCAAAACAGAAATGTTTTCAAACAATCGGTTCAGACCAATACCAATCTGCGCGGCGGTGTTGAATTGGGATCAAACTTCATTCAAACCGAGCTGGCAAGCTTATCTCATACCATTACCATTCCGCGGATCATATCTCCGTTCTCGATCGGGCAGGAGGGAAAATTCCGTGCGGCGCAGACCCTGATCAATGTCAACGCCTCTTATACTGACTTAAGAGCACTCTATATACTTCGCTCGATTAACGGTTCCTTCGGATGGCAGTGGTCCAAGGTCCGTCAGCATTCCGAAGGAGAGCTGAGTGTCAATTCCACACACACTTTTCTCTGGAAACCCCTAAACGTTGAATATACAACAGAGAGCCTGACGGATAGCCTGAACACAATACTGGCCGCCAACCCCTCCCTGAAACTGGCTTTCCGGCCGGGTCTGGTTATCGGCGAGCAGTTTGCATACAATTCCGTACGCTCCAAACGAAACATCACGAATTATTTTCTGGCCGGCTTTGAAGAAAGCGGCGCCCTGCTGGGTTTTATCCAGGGGCTGGATGAAGGACCTCTTTTTCGATATATCAAGGGGGAATTGGAATTCAGGCACAATATAGATTATGGAAAGACCCAGTTAGTTTTCCGTGCTTATGGCGGTGCAGGTTATTCATATGGGAAAACCAGTACCGGCGCAAGGGAAACCACCCTTCCATTCTTTAAAGCTTATTTCGCAGGTGGCCCCAATAGTATGCGTGCCTGGCAGGTGCGCCAGCTTGGGCTGGGGTCATCCAAATTTTACAGCGAAGCCCCGTATTCTAATGTTGACCTGCGATTCGGAGATATAAAACTCGAAGGCAATGTGGAATACCGGTTTTTGCTGGGAACCCTGTTTGGCATTAAATTCCGCAGTGCCCTATTTACAGATATCGGAAATATCTGGAACTGGACCCCGATCGATACGAGTGCTCTTGCAAAAGGAAGCGATTTCCAGTTGGATCGCTTTTATAAAGAATTTGCTGTAGGTGCAGGTACCGGCCTGCGCGTGGATTTTAATTATTTTCTGATAAGGCTTGACTGGGCCTATAAGATCCGGGATCCGCAAAGAGTGGACGATCCCGACAAATGGTTTTATAAAATGGATCTCGGTAGCGGGCAACTTCAGCTTGGCATCAACTATCCGTTTTAAATTTTTCTGCCGCCTGCT
>PLEB01000129.1 GCA_003136915.1 Chitinophagaceae bacterium | reverse complement strand
AGCCGTAATTTTTCTTTTGCCCTGAAAAGCCGTTTGTTGATAGTTTCTTTATTAGTTAAAAAAGCATTGGCAATTTCATCAATTCCAAATCCGCAAAGAATACGAAGTGATAAGCCAATTTGCGCTTCAGTTGGAATCGAGGGATGGCAAATGGCAAACAACATTTGTAACTGGCTATCTGTACTATTTTTATCTGATAAATCAATTTCAATTTCGTGACTTACTGATGAAGACTGTTTTATTTCTTTTGCAATTTTATCAGTAAAAATATTATTCCTGCCAATCCAATTCTTAGCTTTATTTTTTGCCACCGTATACAGCCAGGCAGTCGGATTGGCAGGAACTCCTTTATAGGGCCAGGTTTCAAGAGCTGATAGAAATGTTTCACTCGCAATATCCTCTGCAATTCCGATATGCTCCACACCAAAAGCCTTACATAGTACAGCCGCTATTTTTCTGAATTCTGTCCTGAACAGATGTGGTATTAACTCTTGTTGCTCCATAATTAAAAACCTTTGTAAATAAGAAAGGTTTTTTTAAACCCTAATGAGGAGCAGTTCCCTTGGCAATTTTTCTTACCTCAACACTATTACCTTCTCCCTGCAGAACAGGGCATCCCTTTGCAAATTCAACCGCTTCATCGACAGAATCGGCCTTTACCACAATGAATCCGCCGATAGTTTCTTTGATTTCCCCAAAAGGGCCGTTGGTAACTACATTGTTGGATCTTACTACCCTGCTATCTTCAAAAGGCAGCCCCGTGCCACCGCTGAATTTGTTTAGGGCAGCGATACCGCCAATCCAGTCCATGGTTTGTTTCATCCAGATTTGAATTTGTTCTGGCGATGCCACTTTGTGGCCATCTTCATGCCTCATAATTAATGCAAATTCTTCCATAGCCTTAAATTTTAGTTGTTATTAAATGTATGAATAATACACTTATAACAAACGGGATCGCGCGAATTGGACAGTTTCTAAAAAGATTCTTGAAGTGCTTGTTGTATGGTTTTTAGGAGAAGGATAAATCAATCCCATGAACCCGGGCATTGATTATACAGTGAATACGGGCCAGGTCAAAAAACTGAACAGGAAAAGAGATCAATATTTTTGAATACGGTGTGATCTGATTAATTCTGCCAATGATCAATCATCTTACTATCCTTTGGCAATTGTTTAACTGCTACTTCCTTGAAATAAACAATATCGTCATCTCCGTGATTTTGCAATCCAATATAACCTGCAAGTGGCCTCAGGCCGCGATAAGGTTCAAAATCAAATTTTCTTTCGGGCGTCGGATCGCCTTCTTTGTAGTCGGTAACTTTCTCTCCATTTAAATAAACAATGGTACGCAGGCCATCCAGTGTAATTTCCATGGTATTCCATTCGGGGCCGGGTTTGCCAGGTTTGGCCAGGGGCTTTGTCAAAGAGTACAAAGTACCAGTAACATGATATTCGTTTTCATTCGAAGTTTCGGGATGATTATCGATTTGGACTTCATAACCATAAAATACCGGCATCCAGGCTTCGCGGGGTTCAAGGGGAATGCGAATGAAAACGCCCGAGTTGCTGTTGGACTTTTGCATTTGGTAGACCACCTTTATTATACAATTGCTGAATTTCCCTTTTGTGCAATATAGGAGTCCCATTCCGCCATGACTGGCAATCATTCCATCAGTCACGAGGTGGGTTCCGGGACCGACCTGTTTCCAGCCATGAAGATCCTTGCCGTCGAAAAGTTGGGTCCAGGCATCATCAGGAGATGAAACCGGGCTGTTTTGGGCGGCGGAATTAAAGCCGCTTAACAGAAGTACTATGCAAAGGCCCAGGCAATTACAAAGTGTTTTCTTGACCATACAATAAAAATTGTCTATAAATTTAAGAATAAAACCAATCATATTTTCGAATCTAAATAAGCGATCATTTGAATATTAAGACATAAATACTTTAAAATAGCGTTTAATGCAAAATAAACGACCAGATTATGACATTCAAAGACCTTAAATATTTTCTTGGTTGTACATTCATTATTGCACTTGCGAGTTGCGCCAAAAAAGATCAGACATCAGCGCCCGTTATACCAGCCAATAATTGCAAAATAACTGCGGCTTCGATTACTTCCGGTACGGGGACTAATCTTGGAAACTACAACTTTGAGTACAATAGTGACGGTAAATTGGAAAAATCAATTTTTGGGGGACCGTATGCTGATACTGCATACTATTCATACAATGCGAGTTTGATTTACCGTTCTGTGGCAGCCGGAATATATTCTTCTGTTGATACTATAACATTGAACAACGCAGGATTTATGGTTCATGATAAAGCTGTAATCAGTGGAGGAATATACATGACAAATTACGTTTACGATGCCAACGGTGACCTTCAGACGCTTACACAGCTACAGGATTCTGTTGCTACTGTCTTTGCCACGTATACTTTTACAAATGGAGATAACACATTGATCGTTGACGGTCCTTCCCTGGATACACTCGTATATGACCCGAATAAACTAGCCGTTACCGGGAATATTGATCAATTTCACCAGGAACTCTACATAGGGGGAATATATTCCAAGAGTAAGCATCTGCTTATGTCTGATAGTCACGGCTTCACCACGAATTATATCTATACGTATGCAGACAATGGAAATATCACTTCCATTAAAATGACATCAGGAACCGATTCACAAACGATTACCTATACTTACGATTGTAACTAAGTAGAAACTTGAGAGTCATTCACCTGTCAATTGATCAATCACAACCTTCCCCGCGGCCGCCATACTTGCATCATATTGGTCAAGGAATTCCCAAGTCTTCTTTTTGAGCGACTGAAACATTTTCATATAATAAGGTTTGGATGCGTTTGGAATGGTAATCACCCCCTTTTTTACTTCTTCATCTCCCTTCAATACTCTGTATGTTACTACCATATCTTTGTTTTGGGGTTGTATGGATAATGCTTCCCATCCAAAATAATACAGGATCACCCAAATCAAATGGCCTTTGTCGTCAATTGCAAAAACGTTGGGGATATTTTCAACGGAAAGCTCCACCCGTTCCCCGTTTAACTTTTGCTTCAATCCTTTTCTGTTTGCGTATGCAATGGTTTCGACGGCAAAATGATCAATGGGTATTTTAGGATTCAGCGTACAGGTATTCTTGTAATCCCATTGCCAATAAAATAATAATGGCAATAGATCGGTTGTTTTCTTTTCGGTTACTGAAATCGGACCATCCGCAGAAAGGAGCGGGGATGTGACCGATATATAGGGAACTGCATTCTTTTTGGATGCAGGTGCCTGTTCTGTCTCATTGTAATGCTTGGCAACCCATTTATTGATTTTCTTCGGGCCGAGACAACTCGTAAGCATAACGAGTAAGGAGATAAATAACGGGAATTTCATTTCGGTTGTTTAGAGGGAAGATTGGTGGTCAGTTTTTTTTCGAAGGATTGAACCTAACCCTGTTTAATAAAGTGCCGATAGCATCTATGGTGATTTCTATGAAATCTTCTTCCTGTAAAGTGAATCCATCCGGAGGTACCAGACAGGTGCCGGTCATTAAATAACAACCGTAATTAAAATCGCATTCACGATACAGGTAAGCAGACAGTTCAGTAAACTGCCTCTTCATCCTGTCAATAGAAATAGAATCTTCGTAAATGATCCTGCCATCCCGTTTAATTACCATCCGGATGATAGTGGACGAATCAATTGGAGTCTTGGGAATATATAAACAAGGACCGAGCGCAGCACTTCTTTCGTATATTTTTGCCTGGGGCAGATATAATGCATTTTCTCCTTCTATGCTACGAGAACTCATGTCATTCCCTACAGTATAAGCTTGTATTTCCCCTTCTGAATTAATAAAAAGTGTTAATTCCGGTTCGGGAACGTTCCAGGTAGAATCCTTTCTTATATAAACATCCTGTTTTTGCCCGGCGACGCGGTGGGGCAATGATTTAAAAAACAGTTCCGGCCTTTCTGCCCCATAGATCCGATCATAAAGACTTGCACCTCCTGATTCCTGGGATTCTTCCATTCTTGCGTTCCTGCTCCGCAAATAGGTTACTCCCGCGGCCCACACTTCCTGCTGGCCGACAGGAGCGATAATTTCGTCTTCCAATAATTTATACGCATCATCCATAGATAGCGGGTGAGCCTGATGGGAGATCTTTTGCAGATAATCATGCAAATGATTACGATTTATCAATAAATCCCAATCCTGATTGAGCATATAGAACAAACCCCCGAGATTTAGTATTATTCCAGTATTGGTTTTGTATAATTTCATAATTTGATGTTCCTGATTTTGCGTTAACGATTTTATTTTAGCCCGTCTTTAGTAAAAATGCCCCCTATATGACGCCAAATTTGCAACGGATTATTATCTTTTAACGCATCTGGCAATAATTCCTGCGGAAAATTCTGGTAACAAAGAGGCCTTGTAAATCTGTAGATAGATCGCGAACCTACAGAAGTCGCTTTACTGTCAGTAGTGGCCGGGAAAGGACCTCCATGCACCATAGCGTGTGTTACCTCTACTCCTGTTGGCACATTATTCAATACCAATCTTCCCGCTTTGTTTTCAAGAACCCGGAATAACTCTCTATGTTCTTTAAAATCGTTTTCCATAGCCCAAACACTGGCAGTTAATTGACCAGGGAAACTCCGGGCAATTTCATAAAGTTGTTCTGAGTCATCGGCGACGACCAGGGTTGCCGAAGGACCGAAAACTTCCTCGTAAAGATTTTTATTTTGCAAGAATGATTTTCCTGAAACCTTAAACGCATGCGGTACTGCCGAGTTCAATCCTTCATCATGCTTACCCGCAGCAATTAACTTTACCTCTTCATGACTGCGAAGGGTATCAATTCCACTAGTATATGCGTGATATATTCGTTCGGAAAGCATGGTTCCCCCTTTCAGATTTGAAGCGTATAAGGCATAATCCTCCAGAAACTGTTCCGTATCTTTTGATTTAAGTATTACTATAATTCCGGGATTTGTGCAAAACTGCCCAACGCCCAGAGCATTGGAATCGGCTAAAGATTCAGCCACAGCACGGGAATTATTGTGCAGGATTCCCGGCAATACAAAAACAGGATTAACGCTTCCCATTTCAGCGTAAACCGGAATTGGTTCCGGTCTTTTGACTGCCGCGTCAAAGATTGATTTCCCCCCTAAATAGGAGCCCGTAAAAGCAATGGCTTTTATTTTAGTATGCGTTACAATGGCGGTTCCTACTTCCTGCCCGGCTCCATGAAGTAGGGAAAAAACTCCTTCCGGCATGCCGGTAGAACGAGCAGCCTTTAAAATGCACCGGCCCACTAATGCTGAAGTTAATGGATGACCGGAATGTGCTTTGAATACGACCGGGCAGCCAGCCGCCAATGCTGAAATCGTGTCGCCTCCTGCAACCGAAAAAGCATATGGGAAATTACTGGCTCCAAATACACCCACTACACCTAAAGGAATTTGCATTTGCCTGATATCGGGTTTCGGCAGAGGTAAACGGTTTGGTTGGGCGGGATCAATAACCGCATTGATCCAGGACCCTTCCTTCAGCAGATTTACAAACATTCTTATCTGGTTAATGGTCCGTTCTCGTTCTCCCTCTAATCTCTTTTGAGGCAAAGACGTTTCCTTACTTGTAATGGAGATTAATGGATCACCTGTTACAGAAAGCTCTTCTGCAATATTTTCAAGAAATGAAATTCTTTTTAGCGTTGGTAACGTTTTGTATGCTTCAAAAATATCAAACGCCTTCTCAATAGCATGATTGACCTCTGAAATAGTGGCGCTGTGGAATAAAACCACTTCTTCATTTTCTGCGCCGGCTCTTTCTAATGCATTAACATTATTTGAATTAATCATCGTAAACCAATTTTTATTTTCTTTCAAATTCCAATTTCGAAATCTGAATTCCTTTTAGGCTTGGCAACTAAACTACCGGAAGGGTAGTTACAAGAAAGCGATCATCGCCACAGTCTTGCGTGCGGAACAAATAGTAATAACCAGAAGACTTATTGAAATAGAGAAACGGGCATTCCGCTGAACCCTTTCCCGAACCGGCGGAGCCCCCAAAAGCGACAATTTTCGATTCGCTCCAATTCGCCAGATCTTTTGATGTACGAAGATAGACGGATCCGTGGTCTTTTGGATATGCCGCGTAATGCCAATAGTAAATGCCGAAGACCCGCCGGAGGCTTAACAAGGATAGATATAACCGTTATGAGAAACCATTTAGACTCCGGTAACGGGCAACGACTAACCCCGCGGCTTATCATTTGCAATAGAGTTATAATGCTGGGGAACGCCAGGCGGGCAACGGTTTGGCGATCCATCGTGAATCCTTCCCTTGGTAACCATACATAACCATTTGCTTATTACGGTTTTAAACTTGTTTTATGGAAAGAAAAATAATATCATTCCTGGTTTGT
>PLEB01000123.1 GCA_003136915.1 Chitinophagaceae bacterium | reverse complement strand
ATATGTCTCCCAGCTGCGCAAGTTTTTTTGCAAATCCTTCATCTCCTTTTTCCTCTTCTTTGTGGAACCGGAGGTTTTCAAGCAGCAAGACCTCGCCCGGCTTCAACTTGCCCGCGCTTTGTGTAGCTTCCTCCCCGATACAATCTGTGGCAAAAAGAACGGGAACGCCAAGCAGCACAGACAAATGCTTCACCAGGTGATTCAGGGAGAATTTGTCGGACGGACCATCCTTTGGGCGGCCCAGATGCGACATGAGAATTACGCTTCCCCCATCACCGAGGATCTTTTTAATGGTTGGAACAGATGCACGCATGCGCGTATCATCTGTGATTTCCAACTTATCGTTGAGCGGAACGTTGAAGTCCACCCTGATCAGTGCTTTCTGACCCTTGAAATTATGCAGGGAGAAAATGGACATGCTGGAATCTGTTTAAGGAACGGGTATAAAACCTGGTGCCGGAAATATTCCAGCACGAGGTTAATGAATATTTATTTGCTGATCAATGTGGCAAAATAATGTACGGTACGAACGAGCTGGCTGACATAGCTCATTTCGTTATCGTACCAGCTGACCGTTTTTACAAGTTGTTTGTCACCCACAGTAATTACCTTGGTTTGGGTGGCATCGAAGAGAGAGCCGAAATGGCTGCCGATGACATCGCTGCTCACAATTTCATCTTCCGTATAACCAAAGCTTTCATTTCCGGCGGCTTTCATGGCTGCATTCACTTCTTCCACCGTTACTTTCTTTTTCAGAATGCTGGTGAGTTCGGTGAGGGAGCCCGTAAGAACAGGCACGCGTTGCGCATTCCCGTCGAGCTTGCCTTTCAGGTTGGGCAGCACGAGTCCGATAGCCTTGGCTGCTCCGGTACTGTTGGGAACAATATTCTGAGCTGCAGCCCTTGCCCTGCGGAGATCGCCTTTCGGATGCGGCGCATCCTGTGTATTCTGATCGTTCGTATATGCATGAACGGTAGTCATAAAACCCAGTTCAATACCAAACTTTTTATCCAGGGTGTCTGCTACTGGAGCGAGACAATTCGTTGTGCAGGAAGCGCAGCTGATCACGGTTTCCTTGCCATCCAGAATATTGTGGTTAACATTAAAAACAATAGTTTTCAAATCCCCGGTAGCCGGCGCAGAAATCACAACACGTTTTGCACCTGCCAGGAGATGGGCTTCGGCTTTTTCCTTATCGGCGAAAAAACCGGTACACTCCAGCACCACGTCAACATCGTTGCTCTTCCACGGAATTTCTGCGGGATTTTTATGTGTATATATTTCAATTTCTTCACCATTGACGATGATTGATTTTTCTGTCGACTTAACATCTTCGTTGAAACGGCCCTGTGCACTGTCGTATTTCAGAAGATGCGCCAGAACTTTTGGACTGGTGAGGTCGTTGATGGCCACCACTTCTATACCATCCATATTATAGATCTGGCGAAAAACCAAACGTCCGATCCTTCCGAAACCGTTGATCGCAACTTTTACTGTGCTCATAGCTTGCGTGTTTTAAAAATTTTAGGATGCAAAGTTACGAAACAAAAACAATTGGGAAGTTATCCGGCCAGCCTATATCTTTGCAGACCCTAAACGGCCCTCAAACCGTAAGGGCTGCAGTGTAAGAAGCCGCGTTGGTCAAGGGGTTAAGACGCATCCCTTTCACGGATGAATCACGGGTTCGATTCCCGTACGCGGTACAACCTCTCATTTTTGCAGAATCTCTTCGGGCTGATCGACAATGAGCAGCCTTTTTCTTTTATCCTGTTATTGTTATTAACTAAGTAATACTTTTAATTTCATCATTAATTAATTCTTCTTCTAATTTTTCAATTTGCTTGTCGGCAAATATTGACGCGAGAATGGAGGGTCATTCTCTCACATGAATCAGCTTTGCCTCCTCAAATAACAAAATCAAAATGAGAAATTGAAGTACCTGCATTGTGTGAGCCAGGAAGAAAATGTTGCGCCCACCGCTAAATTGAAGATGATGACGATCATCAGCTTAACGATTCAAATAGCCCTCCCTGCGTTTGTCTGAATTTTGCAGTGCGATTGCAGCCTGCAAAGGATTTTTCTGAAAAACGGGGTTTTTCACCCCGTCTGGGCCATACCAAGACCTTACCAACACTATAGGAAGTCTATACCATCTATATACCATCTATACCCCTTGTTTACCCCCCAAGAGAAGAAGGGGTATAGATGGTATATAGATGGTATATATTTTTCACATCATACTTTGATCAATGCATAGAACTATTAATGAATAAATTAGTGATTTTGAAAACTTTATTGAAATGGCACATTATTAGCGGAATTTTGTAATAGTATTCTCTGCATACAGTGATCTCATAAATTACATTTATGCTGGCAAATTATCTCACAATAGCCATCCGCCATCTTACCAGGCACAAATTGTTTTCTCTCATAAATATTGCCTGCCTTGCCACGGGAATTACTTTCTCCTTAATAATAGGTTCATATGTGATAAATGAAGAAGAGGTGGATTCGGGTCTCAGGGACGTTCTTAATCAGTATATTATAAAAAGCAAGTGGAAGGAGGAAAATATGGGGCCATCCAATACCACGCTTGGTCCACTGGCAAAGACCATGATGGATGAATACCCCAATCTGGTTGAAAACTATTATAGGTTTGACCCTGTGGAGAACACTGTATCTGCAGGAGACAAGCATTTTCGCACGCAGATCTCGGTAGGTGATACAAATCTCGTTTCTATGTACGGGTTCCCTTTACTATATGGAAATCCCCGGAAGGCATTTCAAAATAACGAGTCCGCTGTCGTAACGGAAGATTTTGCCAGGAAATTCTTTGGCAAAACAGATGTGATTGATAGCATAATCACACTGCAAACACCAGCTGACGGCAATAAACACGATTTTTTAATAACTGCAGTATTGAAAAATCTACCCTTTAATACAGTAACGAGTTATACCGGGAAGGCTTACCAGGTCTTCCTGCCGATGGATGTCAACCAATATTTTCAGGGCGGGGATAAAGCCGATAATTGGTCGAATGTTTTTGTGGTTGGAATGTTACAGTTAAAAAACGGCGCATTACCTAAAGATCTTGAAAAACCGCTCTCGCATACCCTGGAAAAATACCAACCGGCATTTGTGAAGGGAAATTTAACCGTGGAATTGGCACCCATGATCAACTATCATTTAAAAAACAATAATAATGCGGTACAAAGAATGGTTACCGCACTTTCTTTGGTGGCAGGATTTATTTTATTGTTGGCCATTATAAATTTTGTGAACATCAATATAGGCTTATCAACATACCGACTAAAAGAAATCGGCTTGCGGAAGGTGTTTGGAGGGATGAAATTTCAACTGGTTACCCAGTTTATGGTCGAAGCGTTGGTGCTTACTTTCGCTGCAGCCCTGATATCAGTGGTATTGTACGAATTGTTGCTTCCCGTTTTCAGTCAAATATTGAACACAAATCCAGATCATTTTTGGCAATTTAGTATCGACAAGTTGGCTTTACTCTCTATTCTGATAATTTCAGTTGGATTAGCAGCTGGTATTTATCCTGCATTTGTGCTGAGCTCTTCCGATACTGTCCCTGCAATAAAGGGAAAGACAGGTTCAGCCAAAGGTGGATTAGTACTTAGAAAAACCCTGCTTATCATTCAGTTTACCCTGGCAGCAGCAGTTTTTATTAGCGCAATAACCGTGTCAAAGCAGGTATCTTATTTCTTCAATAAGGATCTCGGTTATAATAAAGAGGAGGTTATGATTTTATCTTCATTGCCTCACCAATGGGATTCGACGGGAGTGATCAGGATGGAATATTTCAAAACTCTGCTATTGCAAGTTCCGGGAGTAAAAAATGTATCTCTTTCCGGCGATATACCTGATGGAAGTCCTGGTGGAAATTCAAGCATCTACCCCAGAAGTAATGGCAACTTTATCAGCCCGGAAATATTTGGCGCAGACGCTGATTTTGCAAAAGTATATGGAATACAAATGAGGGAGGGTATATTTCTACAAAATGATAACGGCAGTTATGCACCAGGAAATATAGTATTGAATGAATCGGCCGTAAAAGCTTTGGGATGGGACTCAGCGGTAGGAAGGACTATAAGATTGGGCGGTCCCGATGGACTATTGGAAACTATTGTGGGTGTAGTGAAAGATTTTCATTTCGAATCATTGCAAAAGCCCATCCAGCCGCTTTTAATAGCCGGATTAAACGAACCCTTTACCAGATCCTACAGATATTTTTCGATTAAACTTAATACCTCAGATGTAAATAATACAATAACCGAAATACAGAAAAAATGCAAAGTATTATTTCCCGACGCCGGCTTTGACTATTCTTTCTTAGATGAGAAATTCAAATCATTGTACCAATCAGAGCTTCAGTTAAGGAAAGCGGTAGAAGTTGGTACGGTGCTAAACATCCTGATCGTTTCTCTTGGTGTTTTCGGTGTGGTGGCATTTACGCTGACAAGGCGTACAAAGGAAATTGCAGTACGGAAAGTGCTTGGCGCTGATGTAAGAAATATTATATCCATCTTTCTAAAAGAGTACGCCAAATTGATATTTATTTCAACCCTGATTGCATGGCCTTTGGCATACTATATTGTTGATAAATGGCTGGAAAATTATGCATATAGAATTCAGCAAAATATTTTCTCATACCTGTTTGTAACAGCTTTTATTTTGATTACGATATTTTCCTTAATAACAGCGCAGTGTTTTAAGACGGCCAATTCAAATCCCGTAAATAATTTGAGAGTAGAATAAAAGAGTGGCTGGCCGGGCCCATGCTAGTGCGGCCTTCTTCTGGGAATGTGCAACTGTTGAATTAACCTGTTGAATACTTGCGGCCTTTTGGAATATGCGGGAGAAGTACTTTTTCCAAGCGGGGCATATACCTTTTCAGTGTCAGTTTGTGAATTAAACAGAACGAAAATGTCCTTCTTGCCGCTCGAAGCATTAACATATTCGTCCTGCTTGGTCTCAATATTCGTTTTTTTATTTTGAACGATGATGAGGAAGGTATCGCTCTGTATATTTTGCAGTTTGAATTTAAACCTCCCCTTTGCATCCGTTTCCGTTTGACTTTGAACCGGACTAATGATTTTTACAACCGCGTCTACCGGCACAACCATGTCTTTGTTGGCAGAAACGAATCCTGATATTTCTGTTGTGTTGGCAGACTTGAACTGATTGTAGAGGGTTATTGAAAAAGTGATTACAGCGGCAATNNCCGAATGGCCGGTTGCACTCTACAATATTCAGGGTCAATTATTTACGTTCCATGGCATGAACAGTTTTCAACATATGTTTTCCGTTCATGCTGATGTTACTATCCATTTTCAGGGTGGCCCTTCCAGGATAAAATTTTTTGCGACAGGGAAAAGATTAATTCGATTTAATTTAGTTGATCAGAAAATTATTTCCTTCACTCGTTTGTCGCAAAAAAATAGTTATGAAAACCCGTCGTGATTTTCTCCAAAAAATAACGGTTTCAGCTTTAGGCTTGTCCATATTGCCGCACTTTGTTCATTCGGAACCGGATATCAATGATGCGCTTTACGAAGGGCCCTTGCTTCGCGTGGCTATCATGGGCCTGGGTAGTTACGGCACCAGGGTAGCGGAAGCCATGCAAACCTGCAAGAAAGCAAAATTGGTCGGGGTGATCAGCGGAACCCCCTCAAAAATCAAAGCCTGGCAATCTAAATACAGCATCCCTCCGAAAAATTGTTACGACTATGGGAATTTCGACGAAATAAAAAATAACCCGGATATCGATGCGGTATATGTAATTACTCCTAACGGATTGCATCACGATCAGGTTATGCGGGTGGCCCAGGCAGGTAAACACGTGATTTGTGAAAAGCCTATGGCATTGAACGCTCAACAGGCGCAGGAAATGATTGATGCATGCAGGAAAGCGAATGTTCGCCTTCTCGTTGGATACCGGATGCATTTTGAACCTCATACCTTAGAAATTATCCGGATGCGCAAAGCAGGCGAGTTTGGCAAAATCATGTTTTTTCAGGGGTTAAGCGGCTTCATTATCGGAGATCCAAATCAATGGCGTCTGAATAAGGAATTGTCGGGTGGCGGCGCTATGATGGACATAGGCATTTATTCCGTCAACGGCTCGCGCTATATGACGGGAGAAGAACCCACCTGGGTAACAGCCGAAGAAACCAAAACAGATCCGGTAAAATTTAAGGAAGGTATTGATGAAACGATACAATTTCAGCTGGGTTTTCCAAGCGGAGCTGTCGCTTCCTGCCTGTCAACTTATAAAATGAATTTCCTGGACCGTTTTTTTCTGAATGGTCAGGATGGATTTGCAGAATTAGATCCGGCTACGGGTTATGGCCCCATCCGCGGACGCACGAATAAAGGTGAATTGGACCAGCCTGAAGTTACCCATCAAACAGTGCAAATGGACGAGATGTCTGATATGATCCTAAAAGGAAAACAGGCCGTGGTTCCCGCGGATGGTGAAGAAGCACTGAAAGATCTAAAAATAATTGATGCGATTTACGAGGCTGTGAAGACAGGAAGCAGGATTACTTTTGCAAAGTAAAAATTAAAAAGTAAAAATTAAAAAATGGACGCTGATGGGCTGGATTTTCCTGCATCGGGGTCCGTTTTTTACTTTTTAATTTTTACTNNTTTTTACTTTTTAATTTAACAAAAGAACCCATCTCAAACTTGAAATGGGTCTTTTCTTAAAACCAAAGCACGGATCAATAAGGCAGAATCACGGTATACGTTTTTCCATTAACACCTGTCCATACTAATTTGAAATAGTAGGTGCCTGTTCCAGGGCAACCCGTAGGATCGCCATTTGCATCCAATCCATAAGTAATAACTGAAGTTCCGTTGTCTGTCTTCACCGTGTTTTGTCCGCTCGTTAACCTGAAATCACAATCCTGACGAAATACTTTCGGTTCAGTGATCAAGCTCTTGAATGTATTTCCAAACCGGTTTGTTCCCCATTCTGCAATGTCATTGTCTGTACCGTCAGAATAAGTTCCGGTCGTTGTTATTACAATCCCATTATTGTAGGTGAATACCCTCTGCTTTGAGATATGCCACATGCGCTGATCGCCGTTATTAAACGTGATGGTAATCCCATCGCTGGTTATAGTATGAGTAATGGTTCCAAGCGTTGCAAGGTCCTTCAGCAAACCACCGCTGACGTTAGTGATTGTTTTGGATCCGTTGATGATAATACTTTTACCATCCCGGACGCGGGTAATTTTTAACTGCTGTATGTCAATGGTTGCTGTGGCACCGGCATCCTTCCAATGCTGTCCGTAGGGCAGGGTGACCACAACGGTTCCGGTACGAATCCGGTTACCGCGGCAATTGGTACCATCATATACTATTGTAATGATACGCTGGTTGTTGGCAGTGTCGTAAGTGACGGTAGCATCACAGATCAGGCCTTGCAGTATAAACTGCCCTGAACTCTGTTGGTTAGTTCCGACACTGTTCACCTCTACATTTCCTGTTGAGGATACTGAGCTGCTTGCATCGCCGGAAAAGCTTACCTGACTGTTCAATGCAGTGTTTGCATCATCAGCAACGGCTTCAGTTTCTGTTGACACCTGCGATTCGTCATCACCGGCAGTAGAAAGATCTGCATTACTTGTTGTGTTGGCATTTGCCGTAGAACTATCCTTTTTGCAGGAATAGAAGAAAAGTCCGGATGCAATACATAAGATAATGACTATCCGGTTAATAAGATTTGCTTTCATGATTACGTTGATTTTTATCTCAGATCCGATTTAATAAAGAAGGTTTAATGCGGATCTATATTTTTTTGTTAACAAGGGGTTAGTGGGCGAATTCAGCCTGGGCGTTGTACTGATTCCGGGTTTAAGCGGGGCTATTGGCGGCCAGCAATATGGAGATTTTGTTATGGAGGTCTTCCGGGCGGAATGGCTTGGGAACAAATTCCATAAAACCTTTGCGAAGCAGGTCTGCCCGCATATCGTCGTAAACAGCAGCTGTAAAAGCTATGGCAGGTACGGCCGGATTGATTTTTTTGATTTCTCCTAGGGCCGTTATGCCATCCATCTCGGGCATTTCCAGGTCAATCAATATCAGGTCGAATTTATTTTGACTGAATAATTCAACGGCTTGTTTTCCATTGTAGGCTTCTTTTACTTCAATACCCCACTTGGTCAGGAACCTTCTTGCAATGGACATATTAATGGCATTGTCTTCCGCAACCATCACTTTTATGCCGGGGAACATGCATAGATGCTTAACCCTATCCTCGTTGATATAGCGCTTACGGTTTTCCGTAATGGAAAGTTTCAACGTAAAATGAAATGTACTTCCCCTCCCTTCTTCACTTTCCAATTGCAATTCTCCATGAAAAAGGCTTACGAGTTTTTTGGTGATCGCCAGACCCAGCCCGGTGCCGCCATATTTGCGTGTGGTATTTACGTCGGCCTGAGTAAAGCTTTCAAATATTTCCTGCTGTTTATTGGCTGGAATGCCAATGCCCGTATCCTTAACCATAAACTGGATCGTAGCTTTCTGGCTTGTAGAATATATCTTCCTTGCAACTACAACGATCTCGCCGTAATGCGTGAACTTGATCGCATTGGACAACAGGTTACTGAATACCTGGTTCAGCCTCGTTTCATCCGTGAGCACTTCAATATCCAGGCTGTCGTCGATCTCGGTCTTAAAGCCTATATTCTTGGCATGAGCCTGGGCACCGAATTGCAGTGAGATCTTCTCCAGGAATTTCTTCAGGTCCACAGGTTCCTGTCCCAACTGAAGTTTACCGACCTCTATTTTATTGAAATCAAGAATTTCGTTAATAAGCATCATCATGTGTTCTGAAGAATATTTCAGAATATCGAGATGTGATTTTTGATCCGGAAGATAATCCTCCTGCAACAACAAATTAGACGTGCCAATGATACCATTCAGGGGCGTCCGAAGTTCGTGGCTCATATTAGAGAGAAACCTGGATTTTGCCTGGCTGGCTTCTTCTGCTTTCTGCTTGGCCTTCATCAGCTCGAACTGAGCTGTTTTGATTTCCGAAAGATCCAGTATGCTGATCTTGAGGAACTGGCGGTTATTGTCCAGAAAGGGCACCATATTCACAAATGCAAAAAATGTTTTTTCATTGGAGGTGAGTGCCAGCTCTCCCTGCCAGTCTTTGGCCTGATGGCTGGCCAGCTTCAATTCTATGTTTTTAAAAAGGTTGATGTGCTCACTGGTAAACCAATGTTCTATCGGCGTTCCTTCTATTTCTCTTTTATTCCGGATCTGCAGTAATTCACATGCGCGGTTGTTGCATCCGATGATGGTGCGATATTCTGAATCCATGATCAGTACGCCATCCAGCGACGTATTGTAAATGGTATCCACAAAATGTTTTTCCTTGAGGATGGCCTCTTCATTGTCCCTGTTCACCCGAAAAATAAAATAGGAGAAAAAAGTGGTAAGCGTAAGTGAGATAGCCAGGTTACTGCTGTAAAGTCGTGTGAACATCCCGGCAATCCTGACCTGATAATAATTCTCAAACGGGCTTACATTCAAACATATGAGTACCGAAATAATCGTGATCAGGTAAACAAATTTCAGCTCGGTAAAATTTTTCTTTACGTCAATAACAAGGGTCATCACCAGGAAGTAAGGAAAGTACAGAAGGTATTCACCCGCACGTAAACCTTCCATATAATTCATCACGATCAGGTAGAGGTTCAGGTTCAGCACGGCAATTATACGCGCCATCTCAAACCTTTTCTTGGCATTCAGATGAAACGCCAGGATAAAGATGTACCCGGAAGAAAGATTGATCAGGGCGCTGATATACAGGCTTAAAGAAAAATAACTGACAACGGACAAAAGATTACCACAAAGGGTAAGGAAAATGAACTGATTAAACCGGATAATCTTCTTTCGCTTGGAGGAAGTGGTGTTCTCGTCCAACCCGGAATACACAATATCCTGATAGACAGACCATAATATTGGCGAGAGCCTGGATTTAAGGGTTGGGAACAGATTAATAAATTTGGATATTAAAACGCCCACAGCATAATAATTATTATTTATCGCGTTAATATAAATGAATCCAACGTCCATGAATAACCCTTCTGATGTTAACTCCTTCATTTTCAATGCTGAAATTGATTCCAACTACCTCCATAGCTTGTATGGCGACGACTATATATACCTGCACGAGGTTTTTGCGACCGTTTTAAACGATTATGAGTCGCTTACCGACAATATTGAATTCAATTATTCTTCAGGAAACCTGAATGCACTGAAGGCTGCGGTTCACAAAATAAAGCCCGTATTTGGCTTTGTCGGGATGACCGCTGTACAACAGGAATGCCAGCATTTTGAAGACCTCTGTGGTACTGTTGCATCCCCGGAAATACTGAACCGGGATTTTGAAGCATTAAAAAACAAAATGTTTCAAAGTAAACTGGTTATAGAGGAAGAAATGAAAAAATTGGAAATATTTAATAGCCAAAGCGCATGATTATCAGCTGTATTATTGTTGAAGATTTACAGGTTGCAGCAAATTATCTCACCAACTGCTGCGAAAAAAGCGGTTCTGTGGAAGTGAAGGGACATTTCAGCAATGTTCCGGATGCCCTGTCTTTCCTCAATAACCATACGGTTGACCTTATTTTCCTCGATGTTGAAATGCCCGGCGCAAATGGATTTGAACTGCTTGATCAGATTGCCTTTTCGCCCAAAGTGATCCTGACCACATCAAAAACGGAATATGCATATAATGCGTTCCAGTATAATGTTTCGGATTATCTCATGAAGCCCTTTACCTATCAGCGTTTCGTGGAAGCACTTCAGAAAATACAACCCTCCAAAGAAACCATCTCGACCAACAGCGCGTCCGACCACATATATATTAAAACCGACGGAAAACTGATCCGTCTGAACAATGATGCCATTCTTTATATTGAAAGTATGGGCGACTATGTGAAGTTTGTTACGAATGACAATAAGAAATACATCACCCACAATACCATTAAGAACCTGGAAGAAAAAGTTAGCAAGGACCACTTCCTGAAAGTTCACCGCTCCTATATCGTGAACCTGCATAAAATAGATGATATGCGGGAAAACCTGCTATTCATCAAGGGCAATGAGATACCTGTGAGCAAGGCCAATAAAGCCGACGTTTTCCGCAGGCTGAATATCGTTTAATTTCCATCCCCAACGTATTTAATTGCTTTTCGATTCTCCGGCCAAGGGTAAACCCTTAAATGTAAAACCCAGTCCTGGCAAGGGTTTTCAAGAATATGATACTGCCTGAAATCCATTTATCGGAGTATTCATCTCAAAAATCGAAGGTTTTGAGGTCCCGGTCGAATAAGTTATCAAAGCCCTGAAATCCTGTGCATCTTTGTATTGTTGAAGCGACAGAAATCCTGAAAAACCATCAAAGAGATCATGTTGTTAAACCTATGAAATCGAGATCCAATACCTTGAAAAATGTTGACGAACCCCTAAACCCTTATCCTTTAGAGAAGACCAAAATCCAGTAACCAAAAAAACCTGAAATCTGTACCTTTTCTTGACGGAAAACTAAATTTTGATGACCCTAAGCAGATTTTGCAGCCACCCGAAAGGTGGCTGTTTTTTTTATTTCTAAATCACTTCCACCTGATTGCGGAGCAGGTCCTCAAAAACATCGCGCTTGCGGATGAGGTGGGCCTTCCCTTCCATCACGATTACTTCTGCGGGTTTGAACCTGGAATTAAAATTCGAGGACATTTCAAAACCATAAGCCCCCGCATTCCGGAAAACGATATAATCGCCTTCACGCACTTCGTTCAGGGAACGATCCCAGGCAAAAGTATCGGTCTCACATATATTTCCGACCACAGCATAGTTTTTAAGCGGAGCCCCGGGATTGCTGATGTTTTCAATCTGGTGATACGCATCGTAGAACATGGGCCGGATAAGATGATTAAACCCACTGTCTACGCTAACGAAGTCAGCAGCATTCGTTTCTTTCAATACATTAACACGCGTCAGAAAAAATCCGGCTTCGCTAACCAGGAATTTACCCGGCTCAAACCAGATCTGCAAGGGCTTGCCGTTTTTGTAGGGATGTTTGGCAAAACCTGCACCTACTTTTTCAGCAAGCAGGCAGATATCCGTTTCTTTTTCACCCGGTTTGCTTGCTACTTTAAAACCACCACCCAGGTCAATGAATTCCAGATCGGGAAAATGATGGGTGATCTCAAACAAAATATCAATGCCTTTGACAAAAACATCTGCATCTTCAATTTCACTGCCTGTATGGATATGCAGGTCCCGGATGAGCATATTGTATTTCCTAACCACATCAAGGATTATCGCTATCTGATCCACCGGAATTCCAAATTTGCTTTTATCATGGCCTGTTGAAATCTTCATGTTGCCACCGGCGAGAATATTCGGGCGCAGCCGGATACCGATGGGATAATCTCGGCCAAATTTCTTACCGAATTTTTCGAGATTTGAAAGGCTGTCGATGTTAATGATCACACCCAGTTGCTTCGCCTCTTCAATTTCACCGAAAGCAATGCCGTTCGAAGTATATAAAATTCTCGCAGGCGGGAAGCCTGCATGAAGGGCCAGCCTTACTTCGTTGATGGAACTGCAATCCACATTAGCTCCGGTATTCCTGATATACCGCAGGATATTAATATTGGTCAGGGCTTTGCAGGCGTAAAAAAATACTGCATCGGTTTTTCCGAATGCGGTCTTCAGACGCTGGTATTGGTCTTTTATTTTTTCAGCATGATAAACATAAAGGGGCGTTCCGTATTGATCTGCCAACTGAATGAGCGTTTCCGGTGAGAGGGGATTTATCATGAATGCGAATATACTTGATTGCCTTTATTCGCCTGTTGATCCGGATTCACCGGAGGAAAGATGTTCGTCTTGATCCGGTCCGCTTTTTTCCAGCAGTTCCCCTTCTTCACTAACTACCAGGGCCGGATTGATTTCTGGCACAACAGGAGTATAATTAACGATGGATGGTTCCTGTAAACTTTCTCCCATAACTTCCTTCAGCCTGGGAAGATCCGCTGGCTGATTGATACCAAAATAATCCAGGAAGCTGCGGGAAGTAGTGTAGACCAGAGGCTTCCCGGGCATGTCCTCATTGCGGCCCGTAATGATGATCAGTTCTTTCTCCAATAATTTCTGAATAGAATAATCACTGTTTACGCCGCGAATGGATTCTATTTCCCCCTTGGTGATCGGTTGCTTATATGTAATGATAGCCAGGGTTTCAAGAGAGGCGGTTGACAAACGCTTCAGGAATTTTTCGCCATTGAGTTGGGCGATGGTCTTGTGAAATTCTTTCTTTGACAGGAATTGCCAGCCACCGCCGCTTTCACGAACCTCAAAGGGATAGAAATCCGCATTGTACTTGGTAACCACGCCTTCAATGCCGGTCTGAACCTGCTCCAGCGTGAGTTTATCATCCATGAATCCGAATGCATTGTTAAGCAGGTCCGTCATTTCCATGGCCGTTAATGGCTTGTCACTCGCAAAGATCAACACTTCGATATGGGGGAGGAGATTGGAGAGGTCCATTTTGTTAATGTGCTAATGTGGAAATATGTAAATGTGGAAATGAACGGCAATTGCGTACCATCCATCTTGTGACTAAATGATTGACAAATTAATATAACTTTTGAATAATCCGGTGTATTCATTTGCACATTTACACATTGGCACATTGGCACATTTACACATTTACACATTTGCCTCACCCTGCCAACGCTGCCGCACCACTCACTATTTCCGTAAGTTCGGTAGTGATAGCTGCCTGACGGGCGCGGTTATAGGATATGCGGAGTGTACGCAGGATCTCGTTGGCGTTCTCGGTAGCCTTGTCCATGGCCGTCATGCGAGCCCCGTGTTCCGAAGCGTTGGCATCCAGCACGGCCTTAAATAATTGCGTATCCAGGATCTTTGGCATCAGCTGGTATATCAATTCCTCTTTGGATGGTTCAAAAATAAAATCATTGGTTTTAGTACCTGGCGCATTTTCCATTTTAGGAATCGGAAGAAATGGTTCCACTACGAAACGCTGTGTGCTGGCATTCTTGAATTCACTGTAAACAATATCCACCGCATCAAATTCCCGGTTCTCAAAGGCCTTTACTGCCGCGCGGGCGCAGGTTTGCACGCTTTCGAAGTTGAGGTGCTGAAATATATCTCTGAATTGGCCGTTAACGGGAAAGTTATTCTTAAGAAAATGCTCGTATCCTTTCTTCCCAATGCTCCAGATCATGGTGTTGCCTTTGGCGGATTGAGCCGGGTATTTTTCCCGCATAGTGGCCTTGGCGAGTTTAATCAGGTTTGAATTGTAGGCGCCGCAGGACGCCCTGTCGCTCGTTATGACGATGAGCAGCGCTTTTTCAACAGGTCTGGCCGTAGAAAGGGTTGAACCAGCAGATACATCCGAATCGCTTACGATATCGCTGAGCACCTGCTGGAGTTTTTTCGAATATGGCCGCATTTGCTGAATCGCTTCCTGGGCTTTCCGCAGTTTGGTAGCGCTGATCATTTTCATTGCTTTGGTGATCTGCTGGGTACTCTGGATGGATTTTATGCGGTTACGAACTTCCTTAAGTTGTCCTGCCATTATAGGTATTTTACGCCGGGTGCAAAGGTAGCGGAAGCGCCCCAAAATGCAAGCAGGCTGTGGAAAAAGAAGCCTTCCCGATTTCTTTTGAGCGAGGCGGGAAGGAAAAAATAGTACTTTCGCTCCCCTAAATTCATTATGCCAAAAACAACAAAGAAAGACCGGCCCGTTATCCTGATTACCAACGACGACGGAGTGATGGCTCCGGGAATCCTGAGCCTGGTTGAAGCCGTTAAAGATCTTGGAAAAGTAGTGGTGGTAGCGCCCGACAAACCACAGTCAGGCATGGGCCATGCCATCACCATTGGCCTTCCCCTGCGTTTGCATCCGGTAGAAATATTTGAGGGTGTGGAAGCCTGGCAATGCTCCGGGACCCCTGTAGATTGCGTTAAACTTGCTGTGGATAAGGTTCTTCGGCGTAAACCAGACATCTGCCTCAGTGGAATCAATCATGGGGCCAATCATTCCATCAATGTGATCTATTCAGGAACCATGTCGGCTGCCGTTGAAGCAGCCATCGAAAGCATTCCCTCTGCAGGGTTTTCACTGCTTGACCATAGTGTGGAAGCTGATTTTACAGGGGCAAGGAAATTTGCACGTATCATAGTGCAGCAGATGCTCAAGACAAAGCTCGACAAACATACCGTGTTGAATGTAAATATACCTGCGGTTCCGGTGGAACTCATTAAAGGAATTAGGATATGTAAACAGGCTTATGCGAAGTATGAAGAGGATTTTATTGAAAGAAATGATCCAAACGGGAAAAAATACTTTTGGCTTACAGGCGAATTTGTGAATTTTGATAAAGGAAAGGATGCGGATGTCTGGGCGCTGGAACATAACTATGTGAGCGTGGTGCCGGTACAGTTTGACCTGACCAATTATGCCTTGAAAGCCAAACTTGAAAAATCCTGGAAATTTTGATACTCAAGAAAGACAATCTGAAGCTGGGCATCTTATTGGGGATCCTGGCCCCTTTGTTAGCCATGCTCATTTATTATTTCTGGAATTTTTCCAGGGCATTCAGCATTTCAGAATATTTTTTCGTGCTGAGAACAAACAAACCNNATATTTGTTGCGACCCTCCTGTATGGAATTTTCGTACTTGTTTATAAACTCATCAGTTAGATTCCGGAATAATACCAAGGCATGAAATATTACATCATTGCCGGAGAAGCTTCCGGAGATCTGCATGGCAGCAACCTGGTCCGCGAGCTAAAGAAGAAGGATGCCGAGGCTCAGGTACGGGGATGGGGTGGTGATTTGATGCAGCAGGCAGGAGCTGAAATTGTTAAGCATTACCGGGATCTTGCTTTTATGGGTTTCACCGAAGTGATCAGGAACCTGCCTGCAATTTTTCGAAATATCCGTTTTTGCAAGGAGGATATCACAGCATTTCATCCCGATGTTGTGATATTCATTGACTATCCCGGCTTTAACCTTCGGATTGCAGGATGGGCAAGGAAGTCGGGATACAAGACTGTTTATTATATTTCTCCACAAGTGTGGGCATGGAAAGAAAGCAGAGTGAAAACCATCCGGGACAGCATTGATAAAATGCTGGTTATACTCCCATTTGAAAAAGATTTTTACCGTCAGCGGGATTATGCAGTAGAATATGTCGGTCATCCCCTGGTGGAAGTAATCAGCCAATTCAAAAATTCAAGCGCTTCCCTGTCCCTTCCCGAAATTATTTTTCCATCCCAAAATCAAAAGGGTGAAAGCATACTGCCTCTCATCGCGCTGCTGCCTGGCAGCCGTAAGCAGGAAATAAGGAAGAAACTTCCGGTGATGCTAAAAGCCAGCCGCTCATTTCCAGACTATCAGTTTGTGGTAGCAGAAGCACCGGGCCAGGAAGAGTCTTTTTACAATGAGATATTGAAA
>PLEB01000249.1 GCA_003136915.1 Chitinophagaceae bacterium | reverse complement strand
TTTACAGCTTTGCCATCGGGGAACGGGTATCTTTTTGCAGGAAGTTTTAGAATCTCGCGCAGGGATTTTGATGTGGGAGGATCAAGTACCGTTTCGGATAACCTGACTGTTAACCTGAACGTGCTTGCCAGATAACAACAATTAAAAACCTAGCCATTTTTCCATGCATCCCGTTCATCCGGACTAAATTTCCAGGGCGCAAAATTATTTTCTACATTGCTTAACATGGCATTCCATTCCTTTGGTGCCTTACTTTCTTCCATGATCAGGGACCGCCGCAATTCAAGAATGATTTCCAGCGGGCTGATACTTACCGGACATTCTTCCACACATGCATTGCAACTCGTGCAGGCGCGCAATTCTTCTTCCGTAATGTAATCGTAAAGGAGCTGTTTGCCGTCCGGTTTAAATTCTTTATTCCGGCGAACATTTTTTCCTACTTCTTCCGAACGGTCACGTGTATCCATCATGATCTTGCGGGGGGATAATTTTTTCCCCGTGATATTGGCAGGACAGGCAGCGGTGCAGCGTCCGCATTCCGTGCAGGAATACGCATCCAGCAGGTTTCGCCAGCTGAGGTCAAATACATCGCGGGCACCGAATTTTGAAGGCGGTGATGCTTCCGCCGGAGCCTGTTCAGGTTGCATGGCATATAACACTTCCTGCTGCACTGATTTCATATTCCTTATTTTCCCTTCGGGCTGCAAACGGGCAAAATAGGCATTCGGAAAAGCCAGCAGTATGTGGAGGTGTTTGGAATAAGGAAGATAGTTTAGAAAAGCAAAAATTCCGGCAATATGCAGCCACCAGCTTGTGCGCTCAAGTCCGGCAAGTTGTTTATTTGAAAATCCTTTAAGGATCGGATGAAGCCATTGGGAAAAAGCAAAATTACCTGTCAGGTTATTTGCATAACGGCCGTAATTTCTCTCCTGCAGCAGGGTATCAGATGCATTGAAGGTCAGGAAAAAAATCATCAGGAGAATCTCGGTCAGCAGAATATAATTTGCGTCCGACCGCGGCCATCCGTCGAGATCATGGCTGAAAAAGCGTCTGATCTTAAGTAAGTTTCTCCTGCATAGAAATACTACACAGGAAATAAGCACGGCAACGGCAAGAAATTCAAAACCGTCGATAAGGCCGTTATATAGGGCACCAAGAGGCCTCGCAAACAGCCTGTGGGTGCCCAACAGTCCGTCCATTGAAATTTCCAGCACTTCAATATTGATTATAATGAATCCGGCGTAAATAAATAAATGCAGCACGGCAACGAGGGGATTCCTGAACATTTTTTTCTGGCCCAGTGCCAGCAACAGTAGATTTTTCCAACGGAGGCCGGCATTTCCGGTATAGTCTTCATCCCTCCCCATCAGAATATTTTTGCGAATGCTCCGGGCATTGAAAGAAAAGAGAAGAATGGCGGTTCCTGCAAGCAGAATAAAAGCAGTCTGTTGAAGCATTGGCATGCAGGTTAATACCCCGCTAAGATATACAGGATTTGCAGGATTTGTGATTTTCTTTACCTTGAGGAATGGATAAGAATTATATACTCACGCCGGAAGTAGCAGCCAAAAAATTAAGAAGGATGGCTTACGAAATTCTGGAAAACAATTTTGGTGAAAAAGATTTCATATTGGCCGGCATCCGCGAAAACGGAACCGTGATTGCCCGGAATATACAGTCTTTGCTGAAAGAGATCTCAGATTTTTCCACTGAACTCGTTACGGTAAACCTGGATAAAAACAAACCCCAGGTGGTTTCGCTGAATAAACAACTTTCATTAACCAATAAGATCATCCTGTTGATCGATGATGTTTGCAGCAGCGGCAAGACCATGCTCTATGCATTAAAACCCTTCCTTGAAACGGATCTCAAAAAGATCCAGACCCTCGTACTTGTGGAAAGGAGTCACAATGCCTTTCCCGTAAAACCCGATTATGTCGGCCTGTCCCTGGCGACTACGCTTCAGGAGCATATTTTTGTTGAAGTGGCAGGCGATCGGGTCAAAGGAGCCTGGCTGGAATAAGTGTAAAATAGACCCTTTCTTATTGGTCAATGCCTGGCGATTTCATTACCTTTGTGCCCTTGCAAAAGAAGGCATTTTAGCTGGATTTAAATAATATGGAAGAACATCTCATACCGGAGGAAACGCAGGATAATAATCGCATAGTTCCTATCAACATCGAAGAACAAATGAAAACGGCCTACATAGATTATTCTATGTCGGTCATTGTCAGCCGCGCACTGCCCGATGTGCGGGATGGCCTGAAGCCGGTTCACCGCCGGATCCTTTATGGAATGAAAGAGCTGGGCAATAACAGCAACAGACCATATAAAAAAGCCGCCCGTATCGTAGGGGAGGTAATGGGTAAATATCATCCCCACGGTGATGCGGCGATTTATCATAGCATGGTGCGCATGGCGCAGGAATGGAGCATCAGATATGTACTTGTTGACAAGCAGGGGAATTTCGGCAGTCAGGATGGTGACGGGCCTGCGGCCATGCGATATACTGAAGCCAGGTTGCACAGGCTTGCTGAAAGCATGCTCGAAGACATTGAAAAGGAAACCGTGGATTTCCAGGCGAACTTTGATGATTCGCTGACTGAACCGGTGGTTCTCCCTTCCCGGATACCTCAACTCCTCATCAATGGCGCGAGCGGTATTGCCGTGGGTATGGCAACCAATATCCTTCCCCACAATTTATCGGAAGTAATAGACGGTTGTGTTGCGTATATCGATAAGAGAGATATTACTGTGGATGAAATCATGCAATATGTGAAAGCGCCTGATTTCCCAACCGGCGGCGTGATCTACGGGATGGAAGGTGTGAAACTGGCTATGCATACCGGGCGCGGCAGGGCGGTTCTTCGCGGGAAACTGCAGGTAGATACCAAACCCAGCGGAAGAGAGCAGATCGTGATCACGGAAGTGCCATACCAGGTTAACCGGGACGGACTCTGTGACCGGATAGGTCAGCTGGTGAATGAGAAAATCATCGAGGGTATTTCGCACGTCAATAATGAATCAAATGAAAAAGAAGGAACGAGGATCGTAATAGACCTGCGCAGGGATGCCGTGGCGAATGTGGTCATTAATCAATTGTTCAAACATACCGAACTCCAAACTTCATACGGGATCAATAATGTGGCCCTCGTCAAAGGGCGCCCGAGGACTTTGAATGTTCGGGAAATGATTACAGAATTTGTCGAATTCCGACATGAGGTGGTTATCCGTCGTGCGCAATTTGAACTTCGTGAGGCGGAAAAGCGGGCCCATATCATCCAGGGATACCTGATCGCGCTGGATCATCTGGATGAAGTGATCAGCCTGATCAGATCATCGGCAACACCAGATTTGGCCAAAGACAACCTGGTCAATGCAGGTTGGGGATTGAGTGAGATACAGGCCAAAGCTATCCTGGAGCTTCGTCTCCAAAGGCTTACGGGTATGGAGAGGGAAAAAATCCGCAATGAGTATGATGAACTGATGAAGCAGATCGAATATCTCCGGGAATTATTGTCAGATGAACCGAAGCGATTTGCTTTGATCCGGAAAGAACTTCTGGAGATAAAGGAAAAATTTGGTGATGAAAGAAAAACAGAAATCACCTATCTGGATGATGAAATGCAGATTAAGGACCTGATCAAAGAAGAAGACGTTGTGATTACGATATCCCATAACGGATATATCAAGCGAACCTCAGCTACGGAATACCGCCAGCAACGCCGGGGTGGCAGGGGGGCCAGCGGCGGAAAGGCCAGGCTGGAAGATTATATTGAACATTTATTCGTTGCATCAACCCATCATACCCTGCTTTTCTTTACGGAAATGGGAAGGTGTTACTGGCTCAATGTATATCAGATTCCGGAGGGGGATAAAATAAGCAAGGGAAGGGCTGTTCAAAACCTTATTCAAATACCGCCGGAAGACAAAATAAAAGCCATTATTGATGTGAAAGATGTGAAGGATACTGCGTTTTTGAACAGTCATTTTATAGTACTTTGCACCAAGCGGGGCGTGATCAAAAAAACTATGCTGGAAGATTTCAGTCGTCCCAGGCAGAACGGTGTGAACGCCATAACGATTCTGGAAAATGATCACCTGCTGGATGCGCGGTTGACCGATGGAAATTGTGAGATTATGATGGCTGTTAAATCCGGCCGGGCCATCCGGTTTCCTGAAGAGAAAGTGCGGCCTACCGGACGGGGGGCCATCGGGGTGGCTGGCATAGAAGTGGATGATAATATGGATGAAGTGATTGGCATGATATGTGTCAATAAGGACGACAAATCCAGAACAGTATTAGTTGTCAGCGAAAACGGATATGGGAAAAGAACGCTTGTTGATGAATACCGGGTAACCAACAGGGGAGGGAAAGGAGTAAAGACCATTAACGTTACGGATAAAACGGGCAAGCTTGTGGGCATTCTGGATGTCACCGAAAAGGAAGATCTTATGATTACCTGCAAATCAGGTATTACCATCAGGATGCCGGTACAGGGAATCAGCGAACTCGGCCGGGCTACTCAAGGTGTGAAACTCATCCGGCTGGATGAAGGAGATGGCATCGCCGCCATCACGCAACTGGATGAAAAAAGCACAGTGGTGGATATTCCCGATCCGGCTGATCCTTTGGCTGATGCTTCCTTGTCAGATAATATTCCGCTTTAATTTTCATCGAAAACTTCAAATAAAAAATCTCATGAAACGGATCTTTTTAAGCCTTACGTTGGTGGCCTTTTTTTCGGGATTGTTTGCCCAATCTCTGGATAAAGCAAAAGAATATTTGAAAGCAAATAAGCTGCCCGAGGCGAAAACGGAAATTGATAACGTACTTGCGAATGATAAAAATCAGAAAAACGCTGAAGCCTGGTACATTAAAGTAAAAGTGTACAACGCCATTGCTGCCAATGATCAGCTCAAATCAACCGTTCCCGATGCGTTGATTCAGTCATTCGAAGCACTTAAAAAATACACCGAGCTGGACGATAAAAAAATGGTCCTGCTTACGCTCGACCAGTACAAACCGATTAACGAAATTTATCAGGGTCTTTTCCAGACAGGCGCAACAAATTATAATCAGAAGAAATACGACGATGCTTATGCCGATTTCACAGACGCCCTGGAGGCCATCAAGTTTATGTATGATAAGGGCTGGATCAAACAAAAAATGGACACAACTTCTACCTTATATGCCGGTATCTCCGCGGAAAAAGGTGGAAAAAGAGACAATGCGGTGATCTATTACAAACTTATCGTGGATTCCGGAATTACGAAGATCAGCGGAAATGATATGGGTGAAATTTACAAATGGGTGGCCGATTATTATTCCAGGAAAGGAGATAAAGCCACTTCGGATAAATATGAAGCGATCGGAAAAGCAAAATACCCGCATGAGATCTACTTCGACGAGCTTGAGCTGGATAACCTGAGAAAGGGAGGTCCCAAAGATTCCCTCTGGGCCAAATACGAAGAGATCAACCGGGAATTCCCCGACAGTGCTATTTATTTTTTTAACTATGGTCTTGAACTCTATCAGTACGCTTCTGATTCTACCAAGGGACCGATTCCGGCCAATGCCAATGATCTGACCAAAAGGGCGCAGGAGAAACTTAGCAAAAGCTTACAATTGAATCCGAATTATCCCCAGGCTTCCCTGGTAATGGGACAGATTTCCTACAACGAGGGGATCGAAATAGAGCAGGAGATCAAAACTGTCAAGGGTACTAAACCGGAAGACGCAAAGAAGCGGGCAGACATGAGAGCGGATGCAATAAAGAAATTTGACGAGGCCGTTCCATATTTTGAAAAGATTGATCAGGAGTTAGGTAAAGAAGGTGCATTGAAAAGAGCTGATAAAAATGCCCTCAGGGATTCTTATGATATGCTGGTGACGATTTATGAACAGAAGAAAGACAAGGATAAAGCTGCGGCCTACACGGATAAATATAATAACGTGGAAAAGGTTCACTAAAGCATTCAGAAAACTGGTCCGCGCAACCTTTCCAGGGGTTCATGCGCGGATTTTTTTATGCCATCTAACGAAGGGCGAAATGAATATTTGTGTGTAATGAGACCTGCTTATTAACAAGGGAATATCCGGGTTCAATCCCAATCCCGATAATTTTTGTTAAAGGCATCACGTAACGTATTCCCATCCGTAAATCAAATGAAGAAAAGTTTATCAACTCCGGTTGCGCGATCATGTACATGCGATTGGTTATTTTGTATTGCCCTTTCCAATAGAATGAAATCATCATTGCATTTGAAATAGTGCCCGGTGTTTTGAGCCTGGTCTCTTTTTCTTCCGGCCAAAGGATTTCCATTCCCAGAAAATAACTGAATTTTCCTGCATCCTTCTTCCAGTTCCCTGCTTCAATGCCCAGGCCCATGGAAGGTCCGCCTTGGAATGCATGATAAATTGTAAGCGCAGGGAAGGATGGTATGGAACAAGCTCCGCATTTTTCCTGGGCGCGGACCGTGCTTAGGGTAAAAAACAAAGTGATGGCAAGCACACCATAACCTCTATTACGAAAAAAGGAATGACGGATGCACTGCGTCCGCGTTGAATGCGATAATTGCATGTTAGAATGATTTATGACTGGTTAATCCGGGTTAGATCAGCAGGTAATTTCGAGGAAAGGATCTTATTCAAGATTAAAAAACCGGATACCGGGAGATGGTAGCATCAAAGGATGATGGGGAGCGGTGATAAAAATAATCATTGGATATGGGTTTTGAAAGGGATCGGGCATATTTTTTAATAAAGGACTATAATGGGAAAGTGTACTAAATTGGGAATTCTGCCGTTTTTAAAAAGATCCCTTCTTCCTGAACAAGCCTTTTAAAACAAAAAAGCAGTATCCTTGGCCCAGACTCAGCCAGAGACCCCGCGCACGGGCCTGAAATATCAACCCCAACTTTCCGGACTGCGGTTCTGTGCCGTCCTTTTTGTTGTTATCTACCATTTTTCTAACTCGCTCACCAATCTGAAAAATGTTTATGACCTGGGGGTTTTTATTGTATTCTTTTTCGTTTTGAGCAGCTACCTCATCACTCGTATATTGCTGGGCGCAAGAAAAAAGGCCGTGTTCAATGGTTTCAGCAGGTGGAAAGTGGCAGTTGCGTTTCTGGCTCGCAGAACACTCCGGATCTTTCCTGCTTATTATCTATACCTGATTGTATTGCTATTGTTTCCTCTTCAGGGCATAGAAATCCGTCAGCACCTGGGCATGTATTTTTTTTATTTATCAAATGTATTATTGTACATCACGAAAAGCTGGGGACCTTTTACTGCGCACTTATGGACACTTGCCGTAGAGGAGCAGTTCTATTTGTTTTGGCCATGGATCATACTTTTTATACCTGAAAAGCACCTGCCTAAATTTTTCGCCGGTATGCTTCTTTGCGGGGTTTTGTTCCGGGTAATTTCAGTTACGCTGATGAAGGACCCACGAATAGAAATGTTTCCAATGCTTGTGCTGACGCCGGCCTGTCTGGATTGCTTTGCCGCCGGGGCACTCCTGGCATATTATCACAACAAGGGGTATGACAAAAATCATTGGCTAAAATGGTTGTTGTTTGCGATGATACCTGTGTGGCTTTTTCTGATTTTTTCACATCATCGCAGAACTTTTATTGCAATGGACAGGGTCTTTGTCTCCTTGTTTTCCGTGACCATTATAGATATTGCGAACCGCGGGTATAAGGGCATTGCAAAGAAATTTCTGGAAAACAGCCTCGTGCAGTATCTTTCAAAAATCAGTTATGGAATTTATTTATGGCACCTGCTGGTGACTGTATTTTTCTGGAATGCCTTTGATGCAGTTGCACATTATTTCAGCAGGTACGATCTGTCGGCCCTTCGACGGCTGGCCGATTCGCCATTTGTCAGTTTCTGGATTTATATGATCCTTGCCATTGCCTGTGCAAGCATTTCCTGGTATTGTCTGGAACAACCGATCAACAATCTGAAAAGGCTTTTTGCATATGTGATCCCAAAAAAGAATAAGGCGGAAGAAAAGCAACACGGCTTATCTGAAAAAATTGAGCGGCCTGTATAACAGTTTCTTTTCCCTTTCCATTTTATAGCCAATGCGCATTTTCGTGTAGATCTTCAGATAATAATAAAGTGTAGTATAACTAAAATGAATTTTCAATGCGCGCCTTGCCTGCGTAAGGGCTATATCCGGGCGCGCATATTCATGGTAAACCTTATCTGCAGTATAAGAAAAGTACCGGGCGAAATGTCTTTTGGCTAACCTGTTCATCCGTTTTTTCTCCGATTTTGGAAAATACGCCTGAATGATATTGATCACGGTTATGGCATCCTTAATACTTTGACAGGAAAGAAAATAGCGGCTCGTATTATTGTTTTCGTGAACGCGGTATAATGCCAGTCTTTTCGGACTGTGCGCTACTGGATAATGTGCGGCAATTCTGACCCACATTTCCCAGTCCTCACCATAATGAACAGCAAAAAATCCACCGAGCTTTTCGTAAACGGATCTCTTCACAACCATAGCTGGTGGCTGGATATGCTGGGCACGGCCAATTTCCATAAGCCAGTTCTTCAGCAGGCCGGTTTCATAAAGGAGCTCGTTGTTGTGGTATAGCTCTACGTTTTGTTCATTGATGTAGGAATATCCTGTAAAAGCTGCGCCGGCTTCCGGGAACAGGGTAAATACTTGCTCTATCTCATTGTAGAAACCAGGTTTAACAAGATCATCACCATGTAAAAGATGAATATAATGCCCGGTTGCCCGGTTTAGACAGGTTTCAAAATTCCGAAGACTTCCCACGTTCTCGGTCTGGCGATAGAATTTTACACGTCCCTTCCCTATATAGTCCACCAGCGCTTCCACATTGGT
>PLEB01000406.1 GCA_003136915.1 Chitinophagaceae bacterium | reverse complement strand
TGAACATGATGCCCGAACTCAAGGGGACAGACAGTATTCAGGGTAATATTTATTTCAATAGCGCAGAAAAGAATTTCAACCTGGAGCTGATTGCTCCTAAGATTCAAATCAATCAGCAGGTCATTCAGCAGTTAAATTTACAGGCCGGAACAAAAAATAATACAATTGAATATGATTTGGCGGTGGCCGGTGCGGCGGAACCAGGATTTCAGATATATCATTCTTCCCTAGCAGGCAAAATAGTACAGGATAAATTGTTCGCGACCCTCTTATTAAAAGATAAAAAGGAAAAGGACCGTTATCTGTTGTCGGGAACTTTATCGCAAGTGGCTAAAAGCATCCGTTTTGTATTCAATCCGGACAGCCTGAAACTAAATTATGATCAATGGAGTATTCCTGCTGATAATTATATTCAGTATGATTCTTCGGGCATCCTGGTACGAAATCTGAAACTGGAACACAAAACAGAGTCCCTTGCAATCAACAGCAATGGAAATTCAGAGCAGTCTCCCCTGGATCTCGATTTTTCCAATTTCCATATCCGCACACTTACCCAGTTTGCGGAGCAGGATTCTTTGCTTCTGGATGGAATCGTTAACGGTCACGCTGAAATAAAGAATCTTTTCACAAAACCCTTGTTCACTTCAGATCTGAAGATTGATGCCTTCTCCTATAAGGAAGATACGATTGGCAATATTGCATTAAAAATCAACAACGATGAAAATAATGCCTATACCGCCCATATCCAGTTAAGCGGAAGAGATAATGATGTAAGAATTGACGGTAAATATTTCTCCGGAGAAAGTAAGATGGATCTGGACGTAAAATTGAATCAGTTAAATCTTGCTTCCTTTAAGTCGGTGGCCGCTTCGCAGGTAACGGATATGAAGGGGTTTTTGAAAGGGACCCTGCATGCCAGCGGAAATCTCGATCAGCCGGTTTTTAATGGCAATCTTTATTTTGACAGCGCAGTAATCGTTCCGGTATTTACGGGAGAATCCCTGAGGTTGGGCGGTGATCATATAGGTTTTGACAAAGACGGATTTAATTTTTCAGAATTCTCGATGCTGGATTCTGCCGGGGACAAAGCCACGCTTGATGGGAATGTGTTTACGAGTGATTTCAGGAAATACCGGTTCGACATGACTTTCGACGCCGAAAATTTCCGGATGGTGAATGCACCCAAAGGGCCCAATCGTGTATTTTACGGAAAACTTAATATCAATGCGGATGTAGACGTGAAAGGAGATCAGGACCTGCCCAGGGTGAATGCTTTTGTCCAGGTAAATAAGAATACGGATTTTACCGTGATCCTGCCGAGTGATGACCCGGAAGTAGTGGACCGTCAGGGTGTGGTGATATTTACGGAAAAGAACCGGTCCGCCGATTCGGCTCAGTTCAAACATTTTCTTGATTCGCTGAGTTCAAATGCCCATCTGAAGGGTATGGATTTGTCGGCTATAATCGAAACGGACAGCAATGCCCAGTTTACACTGGTGATTGATGAAAGGAACGGAGATGCGCTGGCCATGCGCGGGCGTGCAGAGTTAACATGCGGCATTGACAAAAGCGGGAAGACTTCACTTACGGGCAACTATGAACTGGACAATGGATCCTATAATCTTACGCTTAGTGTATTACACCGGCAATTTATGATCCAGCGGGGCAGCACCATCACCTGGACAGGGGATCCGAAAAAAGCAGATGTTAATATCAACGCTATTTATACCATCAACACGCCCTCCATTGATCTGGTGGAACAACAACTCTCCGGTCGCACAACAGATGATGTAAACCGATTCAAGCAGCGGCTCCCCTTCCAGGTAAAACTTACGATGACCGGACAGCTGCTCGAACCCAAGATCAAGTTCGATATTGCTCTGCCGGAAGGATTGCTGGCGCTATGGCCGGACGTGGACCTGAAGTTGCAGCAGATGCGCACCGATGAAGCAGAGGTAAACAAACAGGTATTTGCCCTCTTGCTGCTGGGACGTTTTGTCACGGAAAATCCATTTGAAAGTGCTGCGGGAGGAACGAACGCAAATACGATTGCACGGCAAAGCGCTAGTAAAATTTTGAGCGACCAGTTAAATCAACTGGCCGGATCACTGATCAAAGGTGTTGACGTGAATTTCGATGTGAATTCAAATGAGGATTATACTACCGGAGCATTGCAAAACCAAACACAACTGAATGTTAACGTTTCCAAAAGCCTTTTTAACGAACGTATCCGGGTGAGTGTCGGCAGCGATTTCCAACTAGAGCAAACCGATCCGGGCCAGAGTGCATCTAATATTGCTGGGGATGTAAACCTGGACTATAAGTTAAGCCAGGACGGAAGATATATGATCAGGGTGTACAGAAAAAATGAGTATGAGAGCGTAATAGAAGCGCAGGTGATTGAATCCGGACTGAGTTTTATCCTCACTTTCGACTATGACCAATTCCTGGAATTGTTTGAAAACAGAAAGGAAGTAAAAAGATTAAAAAGGCAAAAGCCGGCCACGCCGGTCACGGAAAATAAGGCTGACGGAAAATAAAATTCAGGGGATGAAAGCTGGAATCATCAGGTGGCTGGTTTTTTTTGGTTTGGGAGCTATGCTTTTCTCCTGCAGTGAAACAAAAAGTCTGCAGGAGGGCCAATACCTTTATGACGGCGCCAAAATAAGAATTAATTCAAATCCGAAAATTAAAAGAAAAGAAAGGAAAGAACTGGAGGACGAATTAAAACACCTGGTTCGCCCGCAACCCAATACCAGTTTGCTTGGGATCAGATTTAAGTTATTGTTTTATAACGCGGGCACTTCAAAAGGGAAAGGAATCGGTCATTGGATCCAGAAAACATTGGGAGAACCGCCCGTGCTCGCATCTTATCCCGTTTTGGAAAAAAGCCGGACCGTGCTTCAAAACCGTTTGGAGAACCGTGGATTTTTTAAAGATTCGGTAATCCTGGATACCACCTATAAGGGAAGAAAGTTGCGAGCCAGGTATACTGCTGAAGTAGGCTACCAGTATAAGATACGAAATGTGGTTTATCCTTCGGACCCCGATTCGCTCGGTCAGAAGATTTCCCGGATGGCCAAAAATTCGCTGCTCAAGAAGGGCGATCCATACAATCTCGATGTGATCAAAAACGAAAGGACCCACATTGATACGCGACTGAAACAGCGCGGATATTATTATTTCAGTCCGGATGACCTTCTCGTAAAAGCCGACACTACTGTGGGAGATCATCAGGTAGACATGACCCTGATCATAAAAAAATCAACGCCTGCTGAAGGCCGTGAAGTTTACCGGATCGGTGAAGTGATTGTATTTGCAGATTATGATATCAATTCAGACACGGGACAGGCCATGAAGCAGGTTCCTAAATTTCACGGATATACGATTGTTGATCCCGGCAAGAAATTTCATCCTGAAGTCGTCAGCCGCGCCCTGGTATTCAAGCCCGGAGATCTGTATAATCGTACTAACCACGATCTGTCCCTTAACCGCCTGATCACCCTGGGTGTTTTTAAGTTTGTTAAAGTGCGTTTTGATGAAACAGATACAGGAAAAAATATACTGAATGCCTATTATTATCTTACCCCCGCCCAAAAAAAATCCATTCGTTTTGAAATTTCGGCACTCACCAAATCAGACGATGCAAACGGAGGAGAATTATCAGTAAACTGGAGGAACCGGAATTTTTTCCATGGCGCCGAATTGTTTACCGCCAGCGTATCCGCCGGATTGGAAAAACAATTTATTGGAAAAGGGGTAAGCATTACGACCAACAAACTGGGCGTGGATTTTAATCTTTATTTACCTCGCGTCATTGCGCCATTTCAATTCCAGACCAATAGCGGTTTTATGCCCAAGACAAGAGTAAACCTGGGTTATGAATATTTTGACGAGATAACCCAGTATACCTTAAATTCTTTCAAAGCCAGTTTTGGATATATCTGGAAAGAAAGTGCGGCGAAAGAACATACCCTGGATGTGATCCGCATCGATTATGTAGACCCATCTCATATCAGTCCCGCCTTTCAATTGGGATTAGACACGAATATCTTTCTCGCACGCAGCCTGGAGCGCCAATTTATTCTTGGACCTGTTTATAATTTCAATCTGAATACACAATTGCGGCCAAGCCATAAAAAGAATAATTATTATTTCAACGGGAACCTGGACCTGTCTTCAAACCTGCTCGGTATCCTTACCGGTGCAGATATAAATAAAGGAAAAGAGAAAGAAATTTTCAATACGCCTTTTTCTCAATACGTCCGTGCGGAGGCGGATTTTCGACATTACCTTAATTTCTCGCAGAATACGGTATTAGCTACGCGGGCTACGGCCGGGATTGGGTATGCATATGGGAACAGTTCGACCATGCCCTTTGTAAAACAATTCTTTGCGGGCGGTGCAAACGATATCCGGGCGTTCCGGTCCCGTTCGCTTGGTCCGGGTTCATTTTATGCCGGCAACCGGGATACCGCATTCCTGGCCGACCAGCCAGGTGACATCAAGATGGAAATGAATGCCGAAATCCGGTTCAAACTTTTCTCAGTTGTCCACTGGGCATTTTTTGTTGATGCAGGAAATATATGGACCCTGAGAGAAGACAGCAGCAGGCCAGGCTCGATTTTCAGCAAAGACTTCTTACAGCAGGTTGCCGTTGGCGTAGGAACTGGTATCAGATTAGATATAAGCATTCTCTTACTCAGGCTTGATCTCGGCATACCAGTAAGAGAACCATTTTTACCCGAGCATGAGCGATGGTTGTTTGACAGTAAAAACCTGGTTTTGAATTTTGCGATCGGGTATCCGTTTTGAGTGCCCAATGCGGGGTACCGATTTGATGCTTGTGCGGTTATTTCATTCCCGCAGTTTTCCTAATCGCGGCATACAGGGATCTCCACATGAGGTGAAAGATGGAGCGGTGGCGGTCCCGGCCAAAATCAACGCGAGAGACGCGTGTTTCGCCTTTGCCAGGATTCGAATCTTTGATTATCAGACCAGCCGCCAGCGTGGTTAATATCTTGGTCTTATATTTATTATCGGCATCGTCTTTTTTCAGCAGGATCAATTTGGCATCGCTATACAAAAAGGTTAGGTTTCCTACTCCGTGCATTTTATTTGCGGCCAGCTGATAGCTGAGACTTTGAATTTTCCCTTTGTCAACCTTTGCCAGAGCCATGGGCTCGATCATCGGGTTGATGAAGACGGCATCCATGGCGCCCATTTTTGCATTGAGGGTGAAATCCCCATTCTGATCGTTAAGCAGCATGATTAATTCGGCATGCATCGGCGCTTTGTTCAGGAACCTCGATTGGAAATCCAGCCGCATTTTATTGTTTTTAACAATGGACCCAGGGATATTGGTCACATTACTCAACACGGCATGAACAGCATAAAACTGAACCTTGCCGCTGCTATCGGATTTGGGATGTTTTTCTTTGTATTCAATGAAGGCATGCTCAAAAATAAGTTTGTGGATATCCAAAGGCAAGCCCAGTTTCATAAGCTCATTCTGAGGATAGGTATCGGTCCGGTCAATCGTATCATGGGGCAGCGTAATATCGCGGAAAATTTTGAATGAACTGTTGCCGAGGGTAACGCTGTCGGCGATCAGTCGTTGATTGAATAAGGCGAAGCGGTCTACGTGCCGGATCGCCAGGTTTTCAATCGTAAAGTCGTACCGGTCTTTGGAATATTTATACTGCGCGGCAAATGCCGATTCCGACAACTGAGGCTGGATCAGGATTTTCTCAACATGAAGTAAGTTATGCGTACTATTGTAATCCAAC
>PLEB01000146.1:9055-10526 GCA_003136915.1 Chitinophagaceae bacterium | reverse complement strand
GATTGTTAATATGACCAGAGGTCCTGTTCGTAGTTGAAGACCTTGTCTTTTATGTGGTCGCCTTCCAGCAAATCGAGGATTGGATCCTTGATATAATTGTTGATGAATAGATCGCCAGGATTATCAATGGTTGACTTGATAATACGGCTGGAGAACATACGGCTCTCAAACAGCTCTTCCCAGCTCATCCTGGCCCCATAGTTCTTACCATTATAGGCTTCATACTTTGCAAGGTATTGTCTTGTGTCGGGGTAATAAACCCAGAAAATCGGTGTAACTGCACGAAATGATCCATCCGGGTTAAGGATTGTCTTTTCGGGTGCGATGCCGAGGATACGGGCATACATCCTGGAAGATTCCTTGTCGAATACCCATTCTTCCTTGATCTCATAACGCTCAACCTGATCAGGGTTAAATTCTTCCTGTATTACGGTATCCTTGGTGATTCCCTTAGAACCATCCGGATCCACATTCATATCCGGGATCTGGATTGTTTTAGGTTTACCAACCATGCTTTCGGCAATCTGGCGGAAAGTCATTGGCGTAGTAAAACGGTCATCCACAGTCGCATCGAATGCCGTCACATCACCACTCTTGATGAGATTCAGCAATATGCTTATGAATCGCTGGTTGCCATTATCTTCATTTGCCTTGTATACAAAAGGAAGGTTCATTTTTTCATGAACATCCAATTCCCTCCAAACGCGCTGCCTGTAAACGGCATCGTCTTCCCGGATATGCTCGTAGGCCAAAGGCGTACGGTCCTTCACCAGGTTGAGTTCAATAGACGCATCGTTACGAAGTGACTTGCGCGGCGTATCCAGTTTGATATCGGCAATAAATTCCTGGACTGGCTTTACAGTATCTTTAGGAGGAGCAACCGTTGTAATAGCGGCGCTGTTCTTACTTGTGTTTGTCTTCTTTTTTACGGTTGACCTTTTACTCTTCTTCCTGGGCGTAGGCGCCTGCGCATCCACCGTTCCCACTGCCAAAGCAAACACTGTTGCGAGGAGGGATAATTTGATCAAACGCTTCTTCATGTACTAAAATTTATCGTGAGAAAAGGTCTAAAACAGGTCCGCCACTTATAACGTGGCGCAACCTTTATATATTTTATTTAAGACTAAATACCATGGGTGTGATTTCTCGTTGTTTACCATCCGGACCTATTACCCGGATCTGATCGAAAAAGATATTGGTACCTGGTGTGGCGCGGCTTACAATGGAGGCCGCAGTTCCCGACCATCTGTTTCCTTCGTTAGATGCTTCCGTGTACTGTGGTATCCCGCCTCCTATAGCACCGAGCTTATAGCCCACTACTTTAAATGGTGCTTCAAAATCAGAATCTTCGAGATGGGCAAGCAATCCTCCAATGGCTTTGAATTCAGCCGTTGAAATCGCTCCGCCTTTCTTGGTTCCGATAAATCCCGCAGGCAAAGGAAGATTTTTAACACGAATGGGGAATTCAAAA
>PLEB01000146.1:0-9017 GCA_003136915.1 Chitinophagaceae bacterium | reverse complement strand
ACAGATGCCTTGCTACCATCAGGTTTTGTATATTCAATCCGGACGTCGATTGTCTTTTCGCCCGCATTTTCGACCTTTGTTTTAAAGTCAGCAACCCCATCTTCATTTAAGGATTGTTTAGCACCATTAATGTAAATATCGGGTTTAGCAACTGCACTAAACGCACCAAGACCAGCAGTTACTTCCAGTTCGTCCCCTGGCATCAGGTAAGTTGCGTTTGTACCTGCAAATGCTTCGAATTTGTCATATACTACTTTTACTTCTCCGATTTTCTTATGTAAGTAATCGATCATCTGGGATTCGGAGTTCTTAATATCATTCTGAAACTTGCTGAGGATCGTCAATGCAGCAATCGTAGGCGTCATGTGAAAGTAATTGGTTACCCAGTCTTTCACGGAGTCATTGGTCCTCGCATTGCCTGATTGTGATGATGGAACTTTAAGATCCAAAGGAAGTTGTGTTGCAAATGCAGCTTTGGCTTTTATTACGTCGGCCTGGATAATGGGCTGGCCCGCAAATTCCTCAGGTTTCAGCACATCCAAAAGCTCTTGTTTATAGCTCCTCAGATCATTGTATAATATTTTACCCTGGCCCTGATTATCCATCAATCGGGTGGCTGCATCCAGGTCTGCTATTCTGTAATCCTCTTCACCATTTTTACCCACTTCAAGACCGGATTCCTGTTTCAACTTCTTTTTCAGATCTTCAATCTTATCAAAAAGATCCTCTGAAATTTTCTTTGCNNTATCATAAAGATCCCCTGAAATTTTCTTTGCCACCATCGCTTTCGGAGCCCAGATCTCAGCATTGGCCTTTGTTTGAGGGTCATTTAAATTTGCTGCGAAAGCTTTATAGGTAAG
Organism: Chitinophagaceae bacterium; assembly: GCA_003136915.1. GTDB lineage: Bacteria > Bacteroidota > Bacteroidia > Chitinophagales > Chitinophagaceae > Puia. Next base: position 8,157 of record PLEB01000146.1, on the reverse strand, counting down.
GTCATTTTTTTCTGTAATGACCAGGTTGGAATGGTTAATACTTGTATTTACTGTTTTGAAGGCGTTAAGAATCTCAGCAGATACATTCAGTGCCAGCAATGCTGTAAGCACGATGTACATCATGTTGATCATCTTTTGCCTGGGCTCTTTAGGTAAGGACATGAGCGGGAGAATTTAATGTGTTAACAAGGTTTTTCGGGAATTGGTATTCCGTTAATTAAATAATGGTTTACTGTCTTCCCTGCATTGCGCTCAGCATATTACCGTAAACATGGTTGAGGTTACTGAGATTCTTGGCTAGTATCGCAACCTGTTCCTGTGTTTTCTTCGCATCCGCTACGCTGCCGTTCATTGCTTCAGACGCCTGCGCCAGATTGCTGTAGAAGCTGTTCATGGCTTTCAGGTGATTGTTGCTATCCTGCAGTTCCAGTTCGTAGAGGGTATTCAACTGACCCAGATTTTTGGTAAGGACCTGAACCTGGCTATGAAATTGTTTAGTGCTTTCTGCTGCGGTGTTTAATGTGGAAATAGTTGCAGTAGCGCCCTGGTAAGCATGTTTCATGCTATCCAGTGCAACAACAGCTTCTTTAGTTTTTGCAGTATAGTCAGATGTTGCAGCAAGGGCTCCGGAAACATCACTGATTTTTTCAATGGTAGTTCCGAATTTTTTGAATCCTTCGCTGAGGCGGCTCAGTGATACCGGATTGATATCAGCTTCCTGCATCATTTTATCCATCTTTTCCAATGAAGGATTTCCGGAATGCGCAGCCAGTTTAGGAAGCGCTTCTGCCAATGCATGCATTTCACCACCGGGAGGAGGAAGGAATGCATACACAAGAAAGATCAGGGATTCCGTAAGAAGTCCTGCTGTAAGGAAGAAGTCAGCCAACCTTTGGTGGGTGATTTTCTGCCATGCACCAAAGATTACCACGGCTGCACCAACGCAGACGATTATGTTTACAAGCTTTTCGGTAGATTTAGAAACTCCGGCTGACATAGTTTTAAGTTTTTAGTTTTTAATGGGTTCTTTAAGGGTTCCGGAATGAATATTCCGGTTGATTGTTAGTGAATCAAACGTAGTTTATTTTAAAAAATTTTGTACGTATGGCGAAATTATCGTTATCTCTTGGCCAGGGTTGCGGGAAGATCAATCACACAACGGAAACCAATATAAGATTTTGACGTATCCTGATACTCATACGTCCGGGTGCTGGTCTGCAGGAAATAACCCACATCTTTCCAGCTTCCGCCGCGAATTACCTTACGCTTCATACGCGGAGGATCGGAATCCTTTGCATTGTAGCGGATATCAGGGTTCATATCATGCTGAAAGTTATAAGCTCCTTCGTAGTAAACGGATGAGGTCCACTCAGCAACATTACCTGCCATGCAATACAGACCGAAATCGTTTGGCCAGTAAGCATCAGCACGTGCTGTGTAGAATGCGCCGTCTTCAGGATAGTTACCGCGACCTGGTTTAAAGTTAGCCAGGAGACAGCCTTTTTTGTTTCTCAGGTAATAGTTACCCCATGGGAACATGGATTGTGAACGACCTCCGCGGGCAGCGTATTCCCACTCAGACTCCGTTGGTAAACGGTAAGGGGATTCGTTTGCTCTCTTGGTGCGATCCAGAAATGAATTCAGGTATTGAGTTCTCCATTCGCAGAATGCAGTTGCCTGCTTCCAGTTTACACCCACCACAGGATAATTACCAAAGGCAGGATGAGAAAAATATCTTTTGGTCATCGGCTCATTATAGGAATAAGAGAAATCACGGATCCACACCAGGGTGTCCGGATAAACTTTGGTGTCTTCCTTATTAATGAATTCAGAACGTGACTTGCCTTCATTAATCTTTTGAGCAGCGCGCTTAAGATCGAATGTTTCGGAATGATAGAATAATTTGTTAGGGTCAATTTCCTTTTTACCGTAAATGCGGTTCTCAGGAGTCAGTATGAGCTGGTCAAGTTTTTCAATTGTTGCTTTATCACCCCATTTAATTGTGCTGGCCTTTTTCCAGTCAACCTGGAATTTGCCATCCACTTCTTTACCATATTGCATCAGTGTGGCAGCTATGGAGTCACGGACCCAGTATACAAACTGGCGATATTCGTTATTGGTGATTTCGGTTGCATCCATCCAGAATCCCTGGATAGAAACCTGTTTATTGCGTGCAGTATAAGCATAGTTAACATCCTCATCGCTGGGGCCCATATGGAAGGTTCCTGGTGGAACATATACCATTCCCGGAGGCTTGGCCATGTTGTATCTGTTTGCAGGAGCTACTCCGTGCAATTGGCCATCATCGGGCAATCCTTTGTGGGACTTACCTATCTTGCCACAGCCGGTCAGCGCAAGAGCCGCGGCCAGTGACATCAAAACGGACAGGTTCTTCATTTTCATAATATTAAAGGGTATTGGACAAAAATAGTCTTTTGAGAATATGCCTTTTGAGAATATCTTCATCGCAATTATAGAATTAATTTTTAACAAGTCAAAGTATTGCCTATAGTATATTAACGGCGAAAGGATTCCTCTTATTGTTATTTAAGGCTGTTTTGAAAGGTTTTTTTTAAGGGGTTTCCATTAGCCGGAGCAGCTCATTGACCTCTGTTACAGGCTGTTGACAAAAATAATTCCTGCACAGAAAAAACTGCGATAAGCCGGTAACCGGTTTTTTTCCCAAAAGAGGAAAGTCAGCGTGGCTCGCCGAAGTTAATTGAAATATCCTATTAGGTACGAATTCAGCCAAAAATTCAACGTGTTTTCCCTCATTTTTATCCCCACCCAACACAATCTCATACATTTCATACGATAATGCGTTTAGCAGAGTTGCCCATATTCCAAAAGATCCGGGATATTTCAAAACGACGGAAATTAGTCCGCCACAAGCAGCCGCACTCCGTTTTTTCCACTCATCTATATCAAAAGTGATTCCAAGATAAAGCAGGTTGGTTGCCATGACGGAATTCCCGGATGGAACTGCCCCATCATACAATTCCTTTTTTCTCACGATCACATCATCCTGCTGTTCGTGGGTAAAAAGGAAGTAGCCTGTTTCCTCTTCACTAAAATTCTCCACAACCCATTCTGTAAGTTCCATGGCTTTTTCAAGATAAGATCCGTCACCCGTGATTTCCTGCAACTGGATATATGCCTCTATCAAATATGCATAGTCGTCCAGAAAGGCCGGTATAGCGGCCCTGCCCTGCTTATAAGTATGGAAGAACCTGAATATCCCCTCTCCCCGGAATTTTTCTTCAATAAAATTCATGGCCTCAACGGCCAGCTTCCTGTATCCGGGAGTTCCCAGGGCAGCAAAAGCCTTGCAGGAAGCGGAGATCATGAGGGCATTCCATCCAAGTAGGATCTTATCATCCAGTTGGGGCCGGACCCTGCGCCTCCGGGCGTCCATCAATATTTTCCTGCATAGTTTGTCAATTTCTTCGGGGATTGGCGATGAAGGGTTTCTGATCCGGAGAATATTCTTCCCTTCCCAGTTCCCTTTTTCTGTAATATCATAATATATTGAAAATGCGGCTGCATTTTCGCCCAGCAGGGCATCGGTTTCTGACTTATCCCATACATAATATTTGCCTTCCACACCTTCGCTGTCAGCGTCCAGTGCCGAATAAAACCCCGCTCCCGGAGCACTGAGCTCGCGGTTAATGAATTCCATGGTCCGTACGATGGTTTCCCGGTAATGCGGTTTCCCCGTGAGTTGATAAGCTTCACTTATCGTGGTGATCAGCAGGGCATTATCATAAAGCATTTTCTCAAAATGAGGAGCAAGCCATTCCGTATCCGTCGAATATCTGGCAAAACCGCCTCCGAGCTGATCATGAATACCTCCATAGATCATTTTGTCGAGCGAAAGGCAGGCCTGTTCCAAAGCAAGCTTATTCTGGGTATAATAATAATGCTGGAGCAGAAAGCGGATGGAAAAGGTCTGTGGAAATTTCGGAGCGGGACCAAACCCTCCCTGGCTGCCGTCGGCGGTTTTCATCAGGTTCTCAAAAACGGTTTTGCATTGTTCCCTGGAAAACTGAAAGTTATCTGAAGATCCCTGATCGGCGAGGCCAAAGGGATCGGAGCCGGCAATATGGTTTGTGATGTCGTTTGCCTGGGATTCGATTTCCCCGCGCTTTTCGCGGAAGGCCGTTGAGATATTTTGCAGGAGGCTTGTCCAGGAGGGCCGGTTATGCGCATTCACGGGCGGGAAATAAGTTCCGCCATAAAAGGGTTTGCCTTCCGGCGTGAGGAATACATTGAGCGGCAATCCTCCGTTGCCGGCGATGGCCTGCACTGCATCCATATAAATATGATCGAGATCAGGTCTTTCTTCCCGGTCAATTTTGACATTCACAAAATTCCTGTTCATGATCTCTGCTGTTGCAGGATCTTCAAAACTTTCTCTTTCCATTACATGACACCAGTGACACGCCGAGTAGCCGATACTAACGAGCATGGGTAGGTCTTCTGACCTGGCTTTTTCAAACGCCTCATCGCCCCAGGGAAACCAATCCACCGGATTATGCGCGTGCTGCAGCAGGTAGGGTGAGGTTTGTGTTGAGAGACGGTTCATTTCTTCCTCGCTTCATTCAAATATTTTTCGAGTGCTGAGATCATGGAAGGGGCCATGGGATGGGGAGCTTTGATTTCAAGGACCAGTCCGGCTTCTTCAGCAGCCCGCGAAGTATTACTTCCGAAGGCGCCGATCAGTGTGCCATTCTGCCTGAATCCGGGAAAATTATCGAAGAGACTTTTCACACCGCTGGGAGTAAAAAAACAAATGATATCAAAGGCATCCTTACTGAAGGTTTCCCGGATATCATTGCTGATGGTGCGGTACATATAGGGAGTTGCGAATTCACAATGATTTCCTTTCAGCCAGTTTACAATTTCATTATCCTGCTGATTTTCCGAAGTCGGATATAGAAATTTCTCGTTTTCCTTATGCTTGTTAACCACTTCAAGCATGCTTTTATTGGTGCCGTCTGCACCATAAAATACTTTTCGCTTTCTGTAAAGGATGAATTTTTGAAGGTAAAGAGCCACAGCTTCCGTCACACAAAAATATTTAGTGTCCTGGGATACCGTGATCTTCATTTCTTCTGCAGTGCGGAAGAAATGGTCAATAGCATGACGGCTGGTAAAAATGACTGCGGAATAATTACCTATTTCAACCTTCTGACGCCGGAAATCTTTCGATGCAATGCCTTCCAGACGAATAAAAGGCAAAAAGGCCATTTCCACATTATGGCGTCTGGCAAGGTCAAAATAAGGCGACTTCTCAGATTCCGGTCGCGGCTGGGTGATTAAAATTTTCTTGACAGCGATTTCTTGCATCTCGGCAAAGCCCTTTTTATCCCTATTTTTAATCATGTATTCTTTAAGAGCGCGACAGCAAAATTACTAAGCTTTCTCCAAATAAGTAAGTAACACTTTGTAAATCAATAGCAGAGGCGCTATTTCAAAGGCGCAAAGGTAAAGAATAAAGTGTAATCCGCTGATATTTATTTCCTTCCTGAGCGTTTTAAAGGATGCAATAAGCCTGTAAATATAAAAAATAACAATCATGATGGCCGATATTGTAATGCAGATCAGCGAGATCAAAGGACTTGAAAATGATAGGATTACCAAAAAAGGAAGTAAGAAAATCCCGATGATCTTATTGGTCATGAACACAATAAAGAGATAGGTCTCCACCGGTCGCACGATATTGAATATCCAACCGGTGGTTTTCAGGAACAGAAATTTCACCAGGTACACGATTGCCAGAACCAGGGATCCGTAAAGAAAAAATGCCCAGAAGCGGTCGGGGTCTACATAATTATAATATATGAGTAAAAAGGAACCGTATAATCCCCCGGAAAGCACAAAAAGCAGGTTCAGTAACAATGAGGGAACGGGTGATTGAATCACCTGTTCGCGGATCTGCTGCTGACGCATGGATACCCGGAAAAAAAGTGTTAGCAGGTTGCCGAGATACCTGCCGAAGACCAGCTTTATAATGGCAAATAAGAACAATAGGCCAACCAACATATAGAATATTCCGTCATATGATTTGGCTTCATATTGATCCTGCCTGATCCTTACCGCATTACCCGAGAAATTCAGGAAGGGAAAGGACTTCAGCAAGTCCATCCAATGAACGGGCCAATCCTTAGTTTTTGGACTGCTGAACCTTACGGAATCCGCCAGGGTTGCAACCCAGGTTTGCTGAAGGCTATCCTGCGTGGGAAACATCAATGTATCTACAATTGGTTTCGGGATCTTTTGTTTAGGCTTTACTACCCTCACTGTCGTGTCTGCCGGCACGCTATCGTGAACTGCAATATTTTCTTTTATCGGAATGGAATCACCCGGGGTTTGCGCCGAGGCTATCACGGCCTGCAATAAAAAAAAGCAAAGGAAGGGGTAAAGTTTTGCCAAGGAATATATGGTTCAATTAAAAAAATCCTGATCCTCTTTTGGTCTTTGCAGGGGATCCGGAGGAATTGCAAAGTTGGTACTTGAACGCGGATCTTTTAAAAAAAGTTTACATACCCCAAATGGATTTTCGCCTGCCTGAATGCAAACGGATTGCTGTCTTGTTTTCCAATTGCATATGAAATATTAAAGATTCCTGCCTTGGTTTCAAAAGCAAGACCCAATCCAATACCCAAATAGATGCTATTCACATTATAGCCCGGCACATCATTCTTCGCCCAGCCGCCGTCGAAAAATGCAAAGAGAAAAGAATTCATTCCAATGAGGTACCGGTATTCCAGGCTCCCAACACTGTATTGGGTTGCGAGAATGCTTTCTTCGTCAAATCCACGCATCAGCTTGTATCCTCCAATCTGAAAAAGTTCATTCCTGAATGTGTTGGCACTTTGATACCATCCTGCGTTCACGCTAAGTCTTAAAGTTGACGCCTGTGAGAGGCCAAAGTAATGCGCGGCCGCGAGGTTCAGGCGAAACTGATATGAACTTTGCTTAACGGTATCATATAATGATCCGTAATTGAATGATGAATCTGAAGGATCAATCAGTTTACTGATCTGGCTGTTTCTCTTCACTTTTTTTGTTCCAACCGATCCCGTGAAATCAAACTCGTTGCCGCGAACGGGATTGAATCTGTAATTCGTGTTGTTGATCTCATAGGTCACTCCAACGCTCACTGCGCTCACATCCGCGATAGAAGGAAGCTGCCGGGTAGCAATTATCTGGATTGTGTCTACATCCAGCAGGTTGGAGCTTGTGCCTTGAATGAATACCGTACCCGAATGGGAAATGGAAGAAGCAAACTGAAGGCCCAGGGTGCCCGTGGTTGTGATATAGGAAGAATCTTTTTTATATAATGTGAATGCGCCATTCACGCCGAATGGTGAATTAAAAATAAATGGCTGTTGGTAGTAAATATTTAATCGTGGTGACTTCACCTGTAATTGCTGCCAATCCAGACCGAAACTTTCCCCGTTGCCGAAAGAGTTTTTAAGATTCGCTGTCGCTTCTCCCGTCACCAGCAATTTGCCGCTGGTCAGCTGATCATTGTTGGGGAGAAATCCGACAAGTACATCAATCTGACTGCTTCGTTTAGGTTTGAGATAAAGATTCAGAATGGAACCCGTTCCGAGCATGGTAACACTCCAGGTATGCTCCTCCTGCAAATAGGGCAATTCGAGTATGCGTCTGCTTATCGTTCGCAGTTTTGCCTTGGAATATATACTTCCTTCGGGTATATTCAGATATTTTTCCATGAAGGCAGAAGAAATTTTCGCTGAACCGTAAATGCGGATACTGTCGATTTTATATAGTGGTCCTCTATCTATTTTTAGTTTGCCGCTGATGGCTCCCCGTTCAATCTTTATGCTGTCAACCAGGATGCGCGCAAATGGGTATCCGTTGTTTTCCAGGTAATCTAGCAATATCATTTCTTCCGATTGAAGACTGTTCAGCCGGGCCGGCTTGCCCGTCAGCTTTTTTGTACTCCAGCCTGCCGCACGCAGAAGCGGCAGATCTCCGGGTCTGACATGGATTGCGGACCAGAAAAATTTATCTCCGATATAAAGCTGCACAAAAGCAGATGCAGAATCGAACCGAACGCTGTCAATGGAAGCAGAGGCAAATCCTTTATCCAGTAAAATTCCGGTCAGCTTGTAAACGTAATCC
>PLEB01000334.1 GCA_003136915.1 Chitinophagaceae bacterium | reverse complement strand
AGGGTATTGATCTTGAGAAAAGCCTGGTGCTGAAGGGAATCCAATGACAGGGACCGGTCATAAACGGCTTTCATTTCTCCATGCAGGCTGGAGTCAAGCGATGCATTCATGAGGCTGCTATCGTGTTTGATCTTCCGGATCTGATCATGAGTTAAATCCATCTGGTCACTATATCCATCAAGTAATTTTTGCCAGTCGCGCAGTCGCTCCCCGGATTCATCAAGGAGCACGGAAGCCGTGTTCAGGTTGCGGAGGTTTAGCGGATTATCATTCCGTTCCAACGCATTGTGGAGATAATTCAATCCGCGCTCCAATCCGGATAATGCTTTCAGCATTCCCGCAGTATCCAGATTACCGTTAAGAAAGGATTCAGCACGGTTCAGGCTGAAGGAATAAGATTCCACTTTGTTTACCATATTGGGCAATACAGTATCCTTGATCTCAGCTTCCTGAAGAAGGGAATCTGAAAGCCTGGAATTCATATCCAGCAGTGCACTATCGTTTTTTCTGTGGTGGTGAACGCGTTTTTTAATCTGTGCTGATCCCAGGCTGGAATATCCTATAAGCACAAGGAAAAGGGGAAAGACCTTCACACAGATCTTAAAAGGCATATGCTGGTGATTTTGGCGGCAAATTACGGCAAAAGGTTAGCCCTGCTGCTCACAAATTGCATTTTTCGTGCCAGCAATTATTCATTCAACATCCTGGAGAGCATCAGGAGCTCGGTTTTTTTGTAGAGGTTGGATTCATTGTCAAAACATTTGCTGAATTCTTCCAGCAGGCCCTGGATAATACGCAGGTGATTCATTGGTTTGAAATGAATGGCAGCCGGGGAAACTGCAATCCGCGTAAAATAATTATTGACGTCTTTATGCGTAAACACCTGTCCGCTCATGGGATCAATAAAAAATTCGATCCTGTCCTTAGGATCTTTCATAGAAGCCTCTTCGCTATAATCCGGTTTGATGTAAGCCAACACAAACTGCCGGGGAATATTGACGGCTCTCACCGGTATATCCAGCAGTTCGCAAAGAAGAAGGTAAACGATACCATTGATCATGGTATTTCCTCTTTTGGTCTCAATTAGTTTATTGATCAGGAATTCTTCAGGATGCTGGTAACCCACTTCTGTTCCTTTCAGGTTATAATACCCAAAAATGATACTGGTGAGTACATTAATCTGTTCCAAAGGAGTGAGATAGCTGTTCAATTCAAGCCATATATTCCGGCGCAGTTTTTCCATTTCCTGAAGAACGCTACTCGTTCCGAGATCGGGATACTGAAACTTGGAAACAAGCAGGGTTGCGGTGAGCAGGTCCTGATAGCTGCTGGTTTTCCAGCGTTGAAAATCTTCAGTCAGATCGCGGTAATGCAAACGGTGAATAAGCATTTCGATCCTTTCCTGAATGGTTCCCTGAACCGTATTCTCCCAAAGATATTCCAGGTTGGGAATGATACCTCTTCCATAACTGATGATACGGTTACTTATCGTAGTAAAGACTTCTTCGTCGGGATCATCAATGAGATGAAACAAAGCTTTGATTTCTTTAGATTCCTGCATGGGGTGGATGTTTTATCTTCGGGCGATATGCAGCCGGGGATAACGGAGATGAATATCGCGGAAGTTAAAAAAACGGCAATGGGAATCTTATCCACAAACCCTTCCGGGGTGTTTATTTCATGGATAACCCATTGGTGCTGTCTCCATGGATAACGCAGGAATTACAAAAATCTTATGAGGATTTCTTTTTCCGAGGAACCCTTTTTGGGGGATTGGCCTTTACCTCCTCGATGATGGCCTTGATTTCACTTAGTTCAAGGGCTTCTACCTGCTCCTGTTTTGCTTTAGGGATTTTATAATTGCGAAGTCCCTGTTTTATATATGGGCCATAGGGGCCGCGAAGAAGCTGGATTTTTTCTTTTTCAAATACCTTTATGGTGCGTTGTTCTTTTGCCGCTCTTTTTTCAACAATGATTGGGGTGGCTTCTTCAAAGCTGATGGTATAGGGATCAAATTCCTTACCCAGGGAATAGAATTTCTTATCGTGCGCAATATAGGGCCCGAATCTTCCGATACTCACGCTAACCTCATTGCCTTCAAATGACCCGAGCATACGGGGCAGACGGAATAGTTCCATGGCTTCCGCGAGGTTGATGGTTTCAATGCTTTGGGTATTCTTGAGCTTTGCAAACTTTGGTTTCTCTTCATCATTCTGTTCCCCGATCTGCACCATGGGGCCATAGCGACCCATGCGGGTAATTACTTTCTTGCCGGTGATCGGGTCCGTGCCAAGCTCTCTTTCACCGCTGATCCGTTCTGCTTTTTCAATTGTATTGTCAACGTCTTTTTTAAAAGGCACGTAAAACTCATCTATCATGTTATTCCAGGCCAGTTTGCCATTCGCAACTTCATCAAATTCCTCTTCAATGCGTGCAGTGAAATGATAATCCATAATATCATCAAAGTAAAGCTTAAGGAAATCGGTGACTACCAATCCCAGGTCCGTTGGAAACAATTTTGACTTTTCTGCACCGGTCGTTTCCTGGTCAGTTAATTTGCTGATTGTATTTGCTTTTAATTTCAATATTCTGAAATGACGGATAATACCCTCCTTGTCGCGTTTTTCAACATACCCTCTTTTCAGGATCGTTGAAATGGTTGGTGCATAGGTAGATGGCCGGCCAATGCCCAGTTCTTCCAGCTTTTTTACAAGTGATGCTTCTGTGTACCGGGGCAGGGCGCGGCTGAATCTCTCTGTAGCCCGCATTTCCGCCAGCGGAAGTTGCTGGTTCACGGTAAGCGGTGGCAACATCCCTTCCTGCTCCTCTTCTTCCGTGATGTCATCGTCATCTTTATCTTCCCGGTATACTTTTAGGAATCCGTCAAACTTCAATACTTCTCCGGATGCTTTTAATTCTTCCTTATTAGTGGAGATCTGAATGATGGCTGTGGTTTTTTCCAGTTCCGCATCTGCCATTTGCGAAGCCATTGTTCTTTTCCAGATCCC
>PLEB01000041.1 GCA_003136915.1 Chitinophagaceae bacterium | reverse complement strand
ATAACAATAATCAATTTTCAGCAGGCGGGAACCTGAATTTTTCTACGGCCTCTTTATCGTTGAGCATGAACTGTATTCATTTCCGGTTTTCTCATCCGTTTCAAAAAAAAGATGAGCCATATAACCTCTACAGTTTCAAGGGCCACTCACTCAGCAATGCCAGTTTTGATTATGGCTATACTTTCCGCAATATTCATTTATTCGGAGAGTTGGCGGCTGACCGGGAGCGCCACCTGGCCTTTGTTCAGGGGGCCTTATTGGGTTTGGGCGATCAGGTTGACCTTGCATTTCTCTACCGCAATATNNGCATTTACAGAGAACGGAAGTCCGGTTAATGAGAAAGGACTTTATACCGGAATATCGTTCCGGCCACAGTCGGGTCTCCGTGTAGAAATGTATTATGATTTATTTGTATTTCCCTGGTTAAAGTACCGGGTCGACGCTCCGTCTAAAGGAAACGATTTTTTAATACGAGCTTTTTTTCAGCCTGATAAAAGCTGGTATCTAAGCTTTACTTACAAAACTGAAAAAAAAGCCGGAAACGGGGAAATTTCTCAAATGAGCGCCCATCCTGTATTCTCGCCGGTAAAAAAGCGCTGGCAGCTGGAAATGGGGTATAAAATCGATCGGAACTGGCGAATAAAGAGCCGGATGGAGGCTATATGGATTCGAAAGGATTGGGTAGAAATCAAAACAAAACCAGAGGGTTTTCTAGGATTTTTAGATATTTTCTATAATAGTAGAATATTAAATGGAAATCTCAGAATCCAGCGTTTTTTAACTCCCGGATATGATTTTCGGATATATATTTATGAAAGTGATATGTTATTCAATTTTTCCCTGCCTTCATACTTTGATAACGGTTGGAGGTATTATATTAATCTGCATAAGGGTTTTCTACTAGATAAAACGTCAGGTATTGCGTCCCGCAGAAAGCTGAATGTCTGGATCAAATGGGGTGAGTCCATTTATCCAGGTAAGGCGTTCACAGGCAGTTCATTAGACAGGATAAACGGTGACAGAAAAACAACGATCAGCGTTCAGCTCAGGATTAATTGGTGAAAGTTTCCGGCTTTTTGCAGCGGAATGGAATCAGAGGTTGTCTGAACTATGTAAGGGGTGAATATTTAACAATTTTTTTTGTTGGATATAAAAGTTCCCTAATTTACACGCTCTAATTCACAAAACTCACAGTCACATGAGAAAATTTCTATCACTGTTTGCAGTGCTGGTATTATTTAACGTATTAGCATTTGCTCAGACGAAAGTGGTTACTGGAAAAGTAACGGACATGCAAGGTCAGCCGGTACCGTTTGCTTCGATTCGCGTAAAGGGAACGAGGACGGGCGCAAGTGCTGATGCGGATGGTAATTTTACGATCAGGGCAGAATCTTCACAAACACTTATTATTTCAGGTACCGGAATAACAGAGCAGCAGATTGCGGTAGGGGATGGACCAATAAATGTTCAGGTAGTGAGGGCGTCCAACTCCTTAACTGAAGTGGTCGTAACTTCTCTGGGCGTTCAGCGCCAGAGCAAGGAGCTTGGATACTCAACGGCCAAGGTGGGAACGAAAGAACTTACCCAGGCGAAAGTCACCGACATTTCCGTGGGCCTGGAAGGAAAGGTTTCCGGCTTACAGATAAATCTTACCAGTAACAGTGTTGATCCGAGTACCCGTATCGTATTAAGGGGAAATCGTTCAATAACCGGAAATAATGAGGCACTCCTCGTGCTGGATGGCGTACCGGTTGATGATCCCGGATATATCACAAAAATTAACCCTGAAGACGTTGATAACGTTACCGTATTGAAAGGCGCGGTTGCTGCAGCCATCTATGGTTCAAAAGCTTCCAATGGTGTAATCATCATTACTACCAAGCACGGAACGAGAGGAAAACCAACAATCTCTGTAAGCAATACTACAACACTGGAAAGTGTATCCTATCTCCCAAAATTCCAGCAAACATTTGGCTCTTATGGTGGAGAAGGATTTGCTACAAATGCAGACGGTACGGTTGATTATGTTCCATATGAAAACCAGAGCTACGGACCTCCGTTTAACGGCGCCATAGTTCCGCTGGGTTATGGGGTTCCTACAAAGAATGCTGATGGTTCCGTGAACCTGAATAAGCTGGATACAAATTTTGTAAGGTATTCGCCCATTAAGAATGGTATCCGCGATTTCTTCAATAAAGGTTTGACAAATCAATTCGATGTTTCTTATTCAACCGGTGATGAAAAAGGGGGCTTCTATCTTGGCCTCCAGGACGTCAATTCAAACGGTGTGGTTCCGAAGGATAATGCACGCAGGGATAATATCCGGCTGGGCGGATCAAAGGTCTATGGCAAGTTCAAGGCAGAATATACTATTTCATATAACCAGTCCAATGTAGACATCGCAGGCCTAAGTTATAACCAGACAAACGGTGGTGTTTTTTCCGGCCGTCCTCTATATTTTGAAGTATTAAACAACTCGGCACACGTTCCGCTTACTTCCTTCAAGGATTGGCAGAATAATATTTTTGCAGATCCCAACGGATATTTTGATGCATACGCTACCAATCCTTACTGGACAGTAGATAATTCCAGGAGAAAGACGAAAACATACGATGTGATTGGTAATGTGAATCTTTCTTACAAGATACTGGACTGGCTGATTGTGTCTGATCGTGTGGGTATCACTCAATCAACTGCGGATAAAGTTTATACCCGGGCCGGAATTAATTTTGCCCCATGGGCAGTAGCTGATCCCTGGGGTGCAGGTAACGTTCCCAGTTCACAGAAAGTTCTTGCACCTTCCGGATACAATGAATCCTTTTTTGAACAGAGGTTGAATAATGACCTTATACTTTCCATGAATAAGGATTTTGGCAACATCTCCGTGAGGGCGCTGGCCGGGTGGAACCTTGCACAGCGTTATCAGACCGATCAATGGCTGGAAGGCGACAACCTGCAATTCCCGGGTTTTTATAATATCTCCAGTGTGTTAGGCGTACCGGGTTTTGCCCAGACCAGCTATAAGCAAAGAGAAACATCCGTTTTTGAAGAAGTGACCCTTGGATTTAAAGATTTCCTCTATCTGCATGTTACCAACAGGGATGAGTGGAACTCCATCCTAGCTCCAAATCAGAATCATTTTGAGTATCCGGGGGCAGATCTTTCCTTCATCTTTACCCAGGCTATCGAGTCTATGAAAGGAAACAGGATTCTTTCCTACGGTAAGATCAGAGGTGGTCTCACTCAGGTTTCTAACATCAACCTGGGAGGAAATCCATATGGAGCTTATTCACTGGTAAATCCTTTTGTGGCCACTACGGGCTTCCCATTCGGAGCTTTGGGAGGGTATAATCAATCAGTAACTTATCTGAACCCACTCATCAAGCCGGAAATAACAAACGAATTTGAGGTCGGTGCGGAATTGGGATTCTTGAATAACCGGATTAGCTTAGCAGGTGACTATTACTCAAGCAAGACCAAAAACCAAAGTTTGACAGCCGCCATTTCTCCGGCAACTGGGTTTACTCAAAAAGTGGTGAATGCAGGGCTTGTATCCAACACGGGCTTTGAACTCGATATCAATGTTACTCCGGTCAAAACCAAGAATGTGACCTGGAACATTGGTGTTAACTATTCCCATTTCCACAATATCATCAATGAATTGTTACCCGGCGTAAATGAATTACAGCTGAGTAACTTCGCCAATGGTTCCGCCGGAGTTGCCGGTGGTAT
>PLEB01000025.1 GCA_003136915.1 Chitinophagaceae bacterium | reverse complement strand
ATATACGACCAATATCGGGCTATCCCTTCTCGCGAATCAGACAGCCTGGGATTTCGGATATATACCGGCAGAAGTCTTATTGGAAAGAACTTCATCCACCCTGCATACCATGCAGCGCATGGAGAGGTACGAGGAACATTTTTATAATTGGTACGATACGATTTCCCTTATGCCGATGTCGCCCAGGTACGTCTCTTCGGTTGACAGCGGGAACCTGGCCGGTCATCTGCTCACACTTAAACAAGGTCTTTTTGCTTTGGTGGAAGCGCCTGTTGTGAGCCCAAGGATTTTTGAGGGCCTCCATGATACGNNATGACGATCTGAAATCTGCTTCTGCCGCAGAATCGCATACGGTACAGGATATCCGGGACACCCTGGAAAAACTGGTGATCAGGGCAGAGGCGCTGCTTCCTTCGCTGGAGCCCATACCGGAAGCGGGCTGGTGGGGCGCGGCCATGCTGAGACAGATGCGCGCCTTGCTGGGAGACCTTTATGAAACCACCCCCTGGCTGGTGATGAAAGATTTTCCGGCGAGGTTTGAATCGCTTCAGGCCATGCTCTCGCGGATCATGACCCTCAATGAACTCTCCGCCCTGGAGATATCCATTCTTCCTGCCATTCACGGCTTTACGGAAGAAGAAATTACTTCGGATGAAAAAAAATGGATGGAAGTATTGCGGAGGCATGTCGTGGAAACCTGTCGCCGGGCAAAAGAACGTTTGCTCTCCATACAGGCGCTCATGAGAACATGTGAGGAATTTGCCGACCTGAAATTTGATTTTCTATACGATAAATCCCAACGCTTACTATCCATTGGCTATAATGTTACCGACCATCGCAGGGATATCGGCTTTTATGACCTGCTGGCTTCCGAATCCCGGCTTACGATTTTTGTTGGCATTGCGCAGGGAAAATTGATGCAGGACAGCTGGTTTGCATTGGGGAGACAGTTGACCAATCCCGGCACTTCCCCTGTACTGGTTTCCTGGGCCGGTTCCATGTTTGAATATCTGATGCCTTTGCTGGTGATGCCTACTTATGATAATACGCTGCTCGATCAGACTGACAAAACCGCTGTTCAAAAGCAGATAGAATATGGAAAAAAACGTGGAGTGCCCTGGGGGATTTCCGAGTCGGGCTACAATATGGTTGATGCAAACCTCAATTACCAATACCGTGCTTTCGGCGTGCCGGGGCTTGGGCTCAAACGCGGACTGGGAGAAGATCTCGTAATAGCGCCCTATGCTACGGTAATGGCACTCATGGTGGCTCCGGAAGAGGCGGCTGAAAACCTTCTCGATATGGACGCAGAAGGATTTGGCGGAAGGTATGGCATGTTCGAAGCGATTGATTATACTGCCTCCAGACTGACCCGGGGCCAGCAATATGCCATTGTCCGTTCTTTCATGGCACATCATCAGGGCATGTCCTTTCTATCCATTTCCTACCTGCTGCTAAACAGGCCCATGCAGAAAAGATTTAGTAACGAAGCACAATTTAAGGCGGTGATGCTGTTATTGCAGGAAAGGATTCCGCACGCAACCGAATTCTACTCACCCTCTGTGCATGTATCAGACATCAGTACCACTTCGCAGGAGGTGCAGATGCGCGTTATCAAAACGCCAAACACACCGGTTCCCGAAGTGCAGTTATTGTCCAACGGCAGGTTTCACAGTATGATCAGCAATTCCGGCAGCGGGTATAGCCGTTGGAAAGATATTGCGGTTACCCGTTGGCGTGAGGATCCGACCTGTGATGATTTCGGCACTTATTGCTTTATCCGGGACCTCGACAACGATTCTGTGTGGTCCGCAGCTTATCAGCCATCCCTGAGTGTTTCAGAAACCTATGAGGTTGTTTTTTCCCAGGGCAGAGCGGAGTTCAGAAGGCAGGAGCAAAATCTGGAAACACATACCGAGATCGTGGTTTCTTCTGAAGATGACGTGGAAATGAGGAGGATCCATATCAGCAACCGTTCCAGAAAGAAAAGATATCTTGAAGTGACCAGCTATGCAGAAGTGGTGCTGACTACGCCTGGTGCGGACGCCGCTCATCCGGCTTTCAGCAACCTGTTTGTACAAACGGAAATTCTTCCGCAGCGGGATGCCATCCTCTGCACACGGAGGCCGAGATCCACCGGAGACAGCCAGCCCTGGATGTTTCATCTCATGAAAGTGGATAACGCCGAGATCAAGGATATTTCCTATGAAACCGATCGATCAGTTTTTACCGGAAGGACCCGCAGTATTCATGAACCCGATGCCCTCAAGAAAATGCAGCGCCTCACAGGCACGCAGGGTGCTGTGCTGGATCCGATCGTTTCCATCCGATACCGCTTTGTGATCGATGCGCATGATTCCGTAACGATCAATATGGTGCTGGGTATGGCAGAGAACCGGGAATCCTGTATGGGTCTGGTGGAAAAATATCAGGACCGGCCGTTAACGGACCGGGCCTTTGAACTTGCGTGGACACATTCCCAGGTAGTGCTTCGGCAGATTGATGCAACAGAAGCCGATGCACAACTTTATTCCAGGTTGGCCGGCTCGGTGATTTTTCCGAATGCTTCCCTGCGCGCAGATCCATCCATTATTATCAGGAACCGACGGGGACAATCTGCTCTCTGGAGTTATTCC
>PLEB01000285.1 GCA_003136915.1 Chitinophagaceae bacterium | reverse complement strand
ATCAGCTACTGCTGAACCTGAATCTGACCGATTCTAACGGGATCAGGCTTGACGTGAGTGATCCGAATAACCTGGGTCCTATCGTTACGTATGCTGCAGCGTTGTCAGGAATTTTAGCGCTGCTGGATTCTGCGGAAACAGATTTTAGCAATGCATCCGTTGTTTTTCAATTGTCGAATGGATTTAACGGATTCAATGATGCAGCAGGATTAACACAATTTAATCGCGCACTCGCAGCAAGAGTGGATGTATATCTCGGAAACTGGGCAGACGCCCTTACTGCACTCAGCGGATCATTTTATAGTTTGAATGGAGATTTCAACCTGGGCGTATTTCATGAATTTGGAACCGGCACCGGTGATCAGCTTAATCCCATGTTCTTTCCCCAGAACCAAACGGGAGAAGTGCGGGTTGCGCATCCTTCATATGCTACAGATATTCTGGCCGGGGATGACCGCATATCAAAGGCAACACTAAGACAGATGGCCGCATCGCTGGACGGACTTTCCAGTAATCGGGATGTATGGGTATATACTTCCAGTACCGCTCCCCTGCCGATCATCCGGAATGAAGAACTAATACTTATTTACGCAGAGGCGAATATTCAAACAGGTAATTTCCCGGAAGCCGAGAAAGCCTTGAACATTATAAGGAATGGTCATAACCTCGCAAACTACTCCGGCCTGGTAACTCAAGACGCGCTGACTACAGAAATGCTTTATGAAAGAAGGTATTCTCTATTTTGGGAGGGGCACCGCTGGATTGATATGCGTCGTTATGGCCTCCTGAGTGAATTGCCAATCGACAGAACGGGAGATGATATCTGGACGATGTTTCCCTTACCTGTTTCGGAACAACAATAAAAAAGAAAATCCGGCCGAGGATCACTTTCGCCAACGTTTTCCGATCCAGACAAACAAAAGCGAAATCAGTAGAAAGCCCAGGAATAATACCAGGCAATTGACGAATACGCCAGGGTAGCCGAGATTGTTGACATTTACAAATGGATATGGATAAAATCCTGAAACCGATCCACGGACGAGGATGAATATGATATAAAACAAAGGATATAAAAGCCAGAAGAAAACATTTTTCCATTTCAAACGGGATTTAGGAACAAAGAAAATCCAGAATAAAAGGAACCATAAAGGATTAACGAAGTGCAGCAATTCATCTACAAATTGCTGTACCCCCTGGGGACTCCAAAGGAATCTAAGGATTCCATTGTACACCAGGCCGACAATCACAATGTAAACTGCAAGCGATGTAAGAGTGGAGGGGAGAGAGAAGAACCTGCCCCAGGATGATAATGGATTACAAAGAAGGACCGTGAAGCATACCGTTATCAGCAGATTCGTGAGAATGGTAAAAAAACTGAAATACCTGATGATGGTTTCCGGAACCGATGCTTCCCTGTTTATGATGATAAGATAAAATTGCAATACAACGGAAAACCATCCCAAAAAAGCTCCGGTCACTATAAAGAATTGTGCGCTTTTTGAAGAGGTATCCATGCGCGTACTTTAACAGATCAAGGGTTATTTAAATATACGGCAATTATTCCAGGCCTTATCATTTCCAAAACCAAAGCCAGCCGGCAATCCAGGCAACAAAACAAATAAGGGCAATCCATAAAATCCTTCTGCCGTGGTTCCGGTCCTCACTGCTGTAGGCAAACCGGCGTTGACCGTCCGGGAGGGTTCTCTTCATACCAGCCATACTGAACCCGATGATCATTCCGAGTGGAGGTGCAATAAGGGCAAGCAGGTATCCCATATTGGTCCAGGATGTATCCGCCGGTTCCGGCCGGGAAAGCAATTTCAATTTCTCTTCCTGAAATCTTTTCAATTCTTTTGAAGGAATGCTGATACCATGGTCTGACAAAATCCTTCGCGCCAGTTCATAGTCCAGAAACCCCCATTCATCCGGATTGCGGACGATTTCCATCAATTCGGAGTCCGAGAACTGATACAGGTAATAGTCCGCTCCCACTTTGTCTGCCTGCCTGCTATAAAAGAACCTCATCACCTTATCTGCCTGTTCAAAATCCTTAGCCCGTAATTTTAACCGTATATCCCGATCCAAAAAGTTTTTGGCAAAACTGGGGTCAAATAATTTTCCGTCATCTTCCAATTCAACCTCGATGTTGTGCTCTTTTAATTTTGCGGCCATTTCCGATGCTATTTCCGGATCATTAAATTTCCGGAATGTGAGAAAAGGTTCATCCATTACAATAAACTTAGCATTAATTTCGCAATCAGATGTCCTTGTTCATAGCTTCATTAAATTCCGGCAGCAATGGAAACTGTTACTATATCGGCAACGGTGAAGAAGCTATTTTCGTGGACGCAGGTCTCTCATGCGCCGAAACCGAACATAGGATGGCCCGTCTCGGACTGGACATGAAAGTCGTGAAGGGAATCTTTATCTCCCATGAGCACAGCGATCATATTGTCGGCCTTTCCGCCCTCGTTCAGAAATATAAATTACCTGTGTACGTAAATACCGGCACGCTCCGGGAGATCAGAGGCAAGAGGCTCCGGGCATTTGTCCAATTGTTTGAAAGCCATCAGCCGGTAAGCATCGGCAACCTCATTATTACTCCATTTCCAAAAAAACACGATGCCCGCGATCCACATAGTTTTGTGGTACGCTGCCTGCAGACCACCGTGGGAATTTTCACGGATATCGGCCAGATCTGCGAACAGGTGGTCCGCTATTTCCGTCAATGCCATGCTGCTTTTCTGGAAGCCAATTATGATGAAGACATGTTACAGCAGGGCAGCTATCCATATTTCCTGAAGAACAGGATCCGCGGAGGACAAGGCCACCTGTCAAACCACCAGGCCTTCGAACTTTTTACTGCCCACCGGCCCGATTTTATGACCCACCTGCTCTTGTCGCACCTATCGAAAGAAAATAATTCACCCGAATTATTATTGTCCCTCTTTGATCAGCATAAAACGGACACTGAAGTAATCATTGCTTCGAGGTATCAGGAAAGCCAGGTATATCCTATCTCTTTCCGGCCATCAATAAAATCTTTAATAGACCCAAAACAAGCATTCCCTGAAAAGCCATTGGATAAAAAAGTAAAAATAAGAGTGGAGTTGCGGCAATTAAGCCTCTTCTAACAGTGATGGATAGTGGCTAATCAGGCTCTTCCGTTGGCATGGAAATGCTGCGCTGCATCCGGATAAGTATTTTCACGATTGCGACAACGGATAGAACAGTCCATACGCCTTCAAGTATGACGAAAGGGAAATAAGGAATCAGATAGCTGGCGATACAGGCAATACCTGCGCCCGCAAAATTCAGCAAACCATAAATCAGGCTGTCCGTCCGGATAATCTTCAGCAGGTTCAGCACGAAAGCAATCAGGAGAATGCTCACGCCAAAACTGCCTAAGGCTTCTGAAAAATTCATGTAGAAAGATTGGAAAAGGTTTATAGGTGTTTATAGGAGGGTTAGGAAAGCAACATCAGGCAAGCGATCATGAATGATTCCCGGACTGCCAAAAATAGCGAAACTTGGCTTTGTACCCTGTCTGCAGTCGTTTTTTTTTATAGTTCCGGGCCAAACAAAGCCTCCCTGGGAACAGGGAGGCGGATAACGATTGCTAGTCCACGAGAAAATTAAATCAAGCTGCATCTGTGCTTCCGAATCATTCAGGATAAGGTAATGGTTAAATGGTTTTGAGTGTAGGGCCTGGGAGCAAACTTACGCTCTGAGGAAGACCCATTTCAAGGGGAGAAAGCACCATTTTGACCCGGGTGTTTTTCCCGGTATACGGGGGTAGAAAGCCCATTTCTCGGGTCCAATGGTGTAAGGAAGGCTGATTCTCCGTATTTTAAAGTCGTAATTAACCATTAAACTGATCATATGCCTTACAAATCAAGTATTTTATTCTTGTTCATTGCCCTGGCTGCGGGAGTCGTATTTGCTTTCAGGGAATCAGACGGGGCCCATCAAATAAACGGGAATCAATGGCAACTCTTGTCACGCACCCTGAATACAAATCCCGGGAATAGCACGGATACCGGCGGAAGGGCTGTTAGTATTGACTCTGCGCAGCTTTGCATAGATAAATACGCTACGGTAATGCTGCAGCACGGATTTTCTGCGGTAGCCGGCCAAAAGGTAAATATCCAGATCAAACGCACCAGCATGATAACTACTGGTGAGGTCTTTCGGGGAAAGGGCCTGCTGGACTGGCTTACGCAGACAGCGGAGCAATACAATGCGGCAGGTAAAACGCTCATGATAAAAATTCAGCTGGGCATTTACGACAGCACCTATCTGAATACCTATCAAAGCAATGCGGAAATAAAGAACCGTTACCGGGATCGGATAGCAATCTTTCTCATGCCTTACGATAGTGCACAGGCAGTACCGGGAGGGATCCATGCAAATGCGGCAGCGCCTGCGGGATCAACAGGCGGAGGAACGGGCTATGACCTGGGTGGAATTCAACCTTAAGCCGTATGCATATTGCCTGGTTTGAATATTTTCAGATTGCCTGCCTGGTAGTTGCGCTTTATTGTTTCCGCGGCCTTCGGGCGTGCTCTCTGCTTGCTTTTATTCCTTTGCTGGTGATCGTAAACGTAACTGAATTCACAGGAATAAACTATCGCATGTTCGGGTGGGAATCGAATTATCTTACTTATAACCTTTACCTGCTTGCATCCACACCGTTCTATTTCTTTATAGCGGGCAAAATGTTATTTTTAACAGGCAAGGAAACCTTTGTTTTCTATACTGTTTGTATTCTTTGCATGATACTGATCTCTGTAAACTTTTTTTTCATCCAGGGGCAGTTTCATTTTAACACCTATTCCCTCGTGCTCATTGATATTATGACTGTTGTATTCTCGAGCCTTAGTCTGGTCAGACTGACGATCCTGGACCCGCAAGAGTTAAATTTTGCCAGGGAGCCCTTTTTCTGGATCAATTCGGTCAACCTGCTGTTCGGGCTTATTACATTGGTAATCCTCGGACTCCATGAATACATATTGATCAATCATATTGAGATTGCACACCAAAAACTTTATAATGCCATCCTCCCTTCAGTAAACGCAATTGTATACGCAGGGTACAGCTACGCTTTTATTTTATGCAGGACACAAAGGATCAGGTAATTTTTACGATTGTCGCAGTCATTATCATACTGCTCTTCCTGGGCGTATTGTTCCTGGTCATGCTATTTTATTATAATAACAAAAAAGGGCAAATGAGCAAGGAGCAGCAACTCATGAAAGCAACTTTCGAAAAACAGCTCCTCGAATCCAAGCTGGAGATACAGGAACAGACTTTCGATATGATCAGTCAGGAGATCCATGATAATGTGGGCCAGATCCTGAGCCTTGCCAAAGTGCAGCTGGGCATTATGGAACAGCGTCATACGTTTGAGGAGGATCTTGTGAGCAATGTAAAAGAAAGTATCAGCCAGGCCATGACCGAATTGCGCGATATTGCGAAGAGCCTGAGCAGCGAGCGCATGCAACTGCTAAGCCTGCCGGAAAGCATCGCGCAGGAAATCCGCAGGATCAACCGCAGCGGCATCATTAAGGCCACGGTCAGCGTGGAGGGTGTGGAGAAAAATATTCCCGACCAGCAGAAGCTCATCGCTTTCAGGATGGTACAAGAAGGATTTCAGAACATCATCAAACATGCGGGGGCCTCTGAAATAAAAGTTTCCATCCGTTATCTGGAAGAATCGCTGCATATCTCGATCTTTGACAATGGTGCAGGATTTAATCCTGAAGAGGAATTGAAGAAAAGAGAGGGCCTGGGCCTACAGAATATTCTCCGCCGGGCAAGTCTTGTTGGAGGAAAGGCAAATATTATCAGCAGGCCCGGGGAAGGAACTACACTGGAAATACAAATTGCTTATGCGTGAAACGCGCTCCATAACGCTCGTTGATGATCATACGATGTTCCGCAAGGGGCTTGCGGTGCTCATCAATTTATTTCCATCCTACAAAGTGCTGATGGATGTTGCCAATGGCAAGGAATTTATTGAACAGCTTGATCCCGACAAGCTTCCGGATATTGTTCTGCTGGATATCCATATGCCGGTGATGGACGGCTATGCTACGGCAGCCTGGCTGCGCACGCATTATCCGCAGATCCGCGTGATGGCCCTGAGTACGATGGATTCTGATGTAGCCATCATTAAAATGATACATCAGGGTGCGCGGGGATATATTTTAAAGGACGCAGATCCCAAGGAACTTCAACTCGCCTTTGATGAGCTTATTGACAAAGGATACTATTACAACGAAATACTTACCCGCAAAGTAATGCAATCCATTCACCATGGCGGCAGCGAATCCGTTTCAGGGTTTGCCAAACTGACTGACCGCGAGTTGGAATTTCTGCAACACGCCTGCAGCGAAAAAAATTATCAACAGATTGCCAGGGAAATGTTCCTCAGCGAACGCACGATAGACGGCTACCGCGAATCCCTTTTTAAAAAATTCAATGTAAGCAATAGGGTTGGGTTGGTTTTGTATGCGATTAAGAATCAATTGGTGAATTTGTGAAGAAAGTAAAAAGTAAAAAGTAAAAATTGGACTATGATTGTAAACAGAAATCTTTAGTGCCTAAATCCAACATATCCACTCAACAGTGCAGCACAAC
>PLEB01000196.1 GCA_003136915.1 Chitinophagaceae bacterium | reverse complement strand
GCCATTACCGAGCTTATTCCGGAAAATGATCAGGATGCTGATAGTTCCCCATTGCCAAAATTTGCTATCATCGGTCAACCTAATGTCGGTAAATCTTCCTTGCTGAATGCACTCGTGGGTCGCGAACGCGCAATTGTAAGTGAAATAGCAGGGACTACCCGGGACAGCACCCACACCCACTACAATTTATTTCATAAAGAATTCATCCTGATCGATACCGCCGGAATACGCAGAAAAACAAAAGTGCATGAGGACCTGGAATTTTATTCCGTTATCCGTGCCATAAAGGCTATGGATGAAGCCGATGTTTGCCTGATGATGCTGGAGGCACCGAAGGGTCTGACCGCACAGGATCTGAATATATTCAGCCTGGCTGTGAAAAAAGGAAAAGGAATTGTGGTGGTCGTAAACAAATGGGATCTCATGGACAAGGAAACCAATACCTCCAGGGATTACAGTAAACAGCTTAAGGACCGCTTTGCACCATTTACCGATCTGCCAATTCTGTTTATTTCAGCGACGGAGAAAACCCGGATATTTAAGGTTATCGAAACGGCCCTGGAGGTTTATGAAAACCGGCAGCGCAAGATTCCGACTTCCAAACTAAATGAAGTGATGTTAAAAGCAGTGGAAGCTTATCACGCGCCGGTGGTGCGTGGCAACGCCATTAAGATCAAATATGTGGCCCAGCTACCTACGCCTGTTCCTTCATTTGCATTTTTCTGCAACTATCCTGATGATGTGAAACGGCCTTATAGAAATTACCTGGAGAATCAGTTGCGAAAAAGCTTTCCATTTGAAGGTGTACCTATCCGCATTTATTTTAGAAAAAAATAAGCATCTCATAGCGCGTGGGAATATTTAAAAATTTGCATAAGATAAAAACTGCGTACCTTTGCGCGCAGATAAAATAACCACTGATGAAAAAATTCCTGACCGTCCTCGTTATCGCTGCTGCTATGACAGCCTGTAACGGAAGCGGATCCACTTCAAAAGCAGATTCTGCTGTTTCCGCTGCTGCTGATACAACAAAAGCGACTATTGATTCAGCCGCCGTAAAAGTAGACTCAACTATTAAGGCCGTTGCAGATACTGCAAATGCTAAAATGGGGAAAACTGTAGACAGCGCCAAAAAAGCTATGAAGAAATAATACAAACGTCTTGAATTCGAAATCCCTTTTGCAACATGCAAAAGGGATTTTTTTTTGTTGATGGTTGATCTCGTCCGTCAACTGGCTCAGATTGTTGAAAAACTAGGTTTTATCTTTTCTTAATCCGATCAATTTTGTCTGGTTATGGAAATGGTCATCTTTTGCGCAAAGAATTATTTGATTAATGTTTTTTTCAACCAGGGTCTCCATGTCCATGTTTAAGAATATTTTGCGATTTAGTTTTAAGGCCCCAAACGCATATTCTTCCTTAGTAAGAAAAATAGTTTTAAATGTTGCGGAATCTTCTAATTCTATTTTTAAGGTTGTTGTATTGGATTCTTTTTGAAAACCGACTTCGGTCTTTAGGATATAGTCAGACATCAAAGGCGATTCCGTAACGAACTGAGATGCCTGCAAAAGGTCTTTTTTAATTGGTATTTCTGCCATATTTCCTTTTTCCACGTAAAAAAATCTTTGCGCATGGGTTAAGCAGGCAAAAGCAGTTAAGACGGAAAGGAGGAGAATTTTTTTCATTTAATCGGTTGAAGTGGGAGGAAATGCGGCTTCAAATTCAAATCATTTCCTGCAACCTAAAGGTAATATTAAGTTTCATATCCATCCGGTCGTATCAAAGCTTAACCACCGGCACTGATTACCAGTCGGAACTATAATTTCCAGGTATTGATCAGGAAATTTACGTTTTCACGATATGCCTGAAAGCCCTCAAACTGTGTTTTGATGAAACTATTTTCATCCGGCCTTCCTAACACTTTATCCATTTCTGCCTGGGAATCATATACCATTCTGCGGAATGGATTTTCATAATCCTTTTCCCGGGAAACAAGAATTCCATTGGTTATCCACGCTGCGGTGCTAATACTTTTCTCCAATAATTGTCTGAAATGAACAGGGTCGGCACACTTGATAGAAATGCCTTGCACTGAAAAAAGGATATCTAGGGCGTGATGCAATTTGTCGCGATTATAGTTTGCCCCTTCAGCAATGTAAAATCTGTGTACGTCCTGCCAGCTTCCGATCCTTTTTGAATGAATATCGGAGATAAGACTATTCAGGGATGATCTCTTCAGGAGCTGGCCGCCCACATTTACCCAGGATTCCGGTTCCGAAGGGGCGGGAAGTTCCATTTGAAGATCCGCCAGGTTTCCAAATTGCTGATCCCCGATATATTCTACCACACGGCAGATGGCATAATGTAAGATGATCTCAGCATAGATCGGATATGCGAGCGGAACTTTATTGATACGCACTTTTCGGGAACTGTTTTCAAAATTGTCGGCGGTGATTTCCAGCATGGCCAGGGATGGATCATTTTTTTCGAGCAGGTCCTTACCCAGCAGGATTAATTCTGAGTCAGAAAGCGGGTTACCTTCTGATGATGCAGATTCGCCGCTTTGCAACAACCACGCACGGGCGGTGAGTCGCTCCAATATCTTCATAGCGTCAGCCACTTCATGGATACTGTCAGGTGCCAGGTAATCGTATTCCAATAGCTGGATCTTTTCAATACGCTTATCCCGGTCCACATATTTCCATGCATTCCGTGCGAGGGCATACATGTTATGCAGAAACCAATAAGCGGGCATGACCAGTAATTCGTCATCCGACACATCGTTACTGAGCAGGGAGAAAGGCAGCGGGATATCTAATTCTGCAGGATAATCTCCTTTTGCTACAATAATAAATGATGCAAAGCGGGAATTGTGTTTTACGCTTACGCAGAGGCCTGGCCAGAACCCGCGTCCGGCAATAAGTTCGCCATCAGCGCTCCTGGAATTATGATTGGATCCTATGGTTGCGCCTGCCGCCATATTGGATTGTCCCATCAGCAGAGAAGCGCATAAAAATGAATTATTATGATGCTGTTCGTGCGCTGGAAAGATCAAAGAATTCAATACCTCACAACAGGAGATGGTCGCGTTGTTGCCCAGGTATGAATTGATGAGCCTGGCGCCATATTTTAATTGAGAATGGGAGGCAAGTATAAATCGCACGGCTTTCACGCCATAAAATATCCGGCATCCGTTTCCGATGATGCCGTTGACCAGTTCACAGCCTTCGCCGATCTGCGACTTTGCTTCAGGTGAAGAATTAATGGTCAGGTTCTTCAGTTTATTGGCACCCTTTAAATAAGCATCAGTCCCGGTCTTCACATCCTTTACAATTCTGCAATTCTTGATCACGGTACGATCGCCGATCATTCCGTAATAGCCCCGTCTTTTATCGAATTCATTCTCCGTAAACTCGCGGAACCGGGTCTGCAGGGGTTCATCCTCACGAAACCTGCTCCATAACCAGGCATCACCGGGCAGCATGCCGTCAAATGGAATAATACTTCTTCCGCCATTTTCATTGCAAATCTCCAGCTGGATGCGGATGGATTCTGGTTCACCTTCCTTGAGAATGCCATTCCCGAATTTTGCATGGTCGGTGGTAGCGAGCTCATTGATATTGACCAGCATCACGTCGTTGCCGATAATATAATGACTCAGGTAATTTACATTATCAATAACCACATTGTTGCCGATGTCCGAGCTGATGATGGTGCTATTATACAACCCAACCGGCCGCCTCAGATTGTGGAATTCCAGAAAATAGGGTTCCAGCCGGCCAATCCTTACCAGGCCGAAAAATGAGCAGTTATGAACAAGTTCAGGAAGAAAAATATCGGAAACCATAACATTACTCCAATTATCCGAACTGTTCCCGTTCTTATTCAGGAGGGCCACTTCATCCAGTTTCAGCGGGCGGTAAGCGATGCCTGATTGATTTTGTTCCAGGCGCAGGTAGTATTCATCCTTTTCCTTTGGAAGAAAACGCTGGGGAATAAAATCGTATCCAAGTTTCCTTAAGGGTGTTTTGCTGATCTGATTCATCGATAATTATTCAGTTCCTGTTTATTTTTTATTCGACGGTTACACTTTTTGCCAGATTCCGGGGTTTATCCACGTCATATCCTTTTTCCATTCCAAGATAACATGCAAATAGCTGCAGGGGTATCACGCTAAGAAGGGGTGCAACCATTTCATCTGTAACAGGCACCTGCATGATATCATCAGCCATCGCCGGAATGGTTTCATCTCCTTCGCTGATCACCGCAATGACCTTTCCTTTCCGGGCCTTGATTTCCTGGATATTGCTCACAATTTTTGCGTGATATAAATCCTTTGTTGCAACAAACAACACCGGCAGATTTTCATCCACCAGCGCAATGGGCCCATGCTTCATTTCTGCCGCAGGATATCCTTCCGCATGGATATAGGATATTTCTTTGAGCTTAAGGGCACCTTCAAGTGCAATGGGGAAATTGTATCCCCGGCCAAGGTAAAGCGCATCACGCGCGTCCTTATATTTTTCAGCAAGCTTTCGTATATGTTCGGATGAGTGCAGGAGTTCCCTTGCTTTCTCCGGAATGGCTTGCAACTCCGCCATCAGTTTTATGCAGCGTTCTTCTGAAATGGATTTTTTTTCCATGGCGATCTTCAGGGAAATCAGCATCAGCACGACCAGTTGGGCCGTAAATGCCTTGGTGCTGGCAACTCCAATTTCCGGGCCGGCGTGTGTGTAAGCGCCGGCATGCGATATGCGTGATATGGAGGATCCGACAACATTTACCACGCCGAAAATAAAAGCGCCCTGCTCTTTTGCTTTTTCAATGGCTACAATAGTATCAGCTGTTTCACCACTTTGGGAAATGGCAATGATAACATCACCCGGATGGATCACCGGGTTCCGGTATCTGAATTCTGATGCGTATTCAACTTCCACGGGTATCCTGCAACACTCCTCCAAAATATATTCAGCAAGCAGTCCTGCGTGCCAACTGGTTCCACATGCAACAATGATGATTCTTTTAGCTTGTGTGAGCTTGTCCAGATTATTTGCAACACCCGCCATGGTGATGGTTCCCTTCGCTACATCAAGCCTTCCCCGCAGGCAATCGAAAATGGTATCTGGCTGTTCAAATATTTCCTTCAACATGAAATATTCATAGCCTCCTTTCTCAATCGCGGTTAACTCCATATCAAGTTTCTGGATATACGGGGTGATCTTTTCATTTCCCAGGTTTTTTAGTATGAGCTCATCACATTTAATGATGGCTAATTCATAATCGTTAACATATACCACTTCCTTTGTGTATTCGATGATCGGAGAGGCGTCTGAAGCCAGGAAATGTTCACCCTTGCCAATTCCAATTACCAGGGGACTTCCTTTTCTCGCAGCTATGATGGTGTCCGGATGATCCCGGTCCAGCAATACGATCACATAGGCGCCCACAACCCGTTTCAGCGCGATCCGCAGGGCTTCTTCGAGGCTGCAATCGCTGTTGTCCTGAACATATTCAATAAAATTCAGTAATACCTCGGTATCCGTATCGCTCTTAAATGGATATCCTTTTTTGACCAATTCATTTTTAAGCTGGGTATAATTTTCAATGATTCCGTTGTGGATCATAGCCAGCCGGCCACTTGCGGAAAGATGCGGATGCGCGTTCCGGTCACTCGGTTCCCCGTGGGTGGCCCAGCGGGTATGGCCGATCCCGGCATTTGCATGCAGGTCCTTGCCGATCACACTTTCCTCAAGTCCTGCTACGCGACCCTGTTTCTTGTAAACCTTCAGTTCTTTATCGAGCAAAGCAACGCCGGCACTATCATAACCGCGATATTCCAGTCTTTTGAGGCCCTTAAGAATAATGGGATAAGCCTCTCTTGGACCGATATAAGCAACAATTCCACACATATGAACGGAAATTTATTAAGTAGTGATCAACAGGCAAACCGCATTCCATAGTTGATTATCCTGCAATAGTTATTATAATAAAATCCCTTTCATGAAATAAAGGGCCACATTGAAGTAAATGATCAGTCCGGTCACATCCACCAATGTTGCTACAAAAGGGGCAGAAGAAGCTGCGGGATCGGCGCCGAGTTTTTTCAGAATGATCGGCAGCATGCTTCCAGCAAAAGTTCCCCAGAGAACGACCCCGATCAGGGCAAAACTCACGGTTAATGCGACCAATTCCCAATGTGGTTTATAAATATCCTTAAAAATTCCATGAACCATCAGCAGATGCCACAGGAAAATGCGGGTAAAGCCAATGATACCCAAAATGCTGCCCAGCATAAACCCGGAAAGGATCTCGCGGCGCATCACACGCCACCAGTCTCCGATGGTAACTTCTCCCAGCGCCATGGCCTGAATGATCAGGGTGGAAGCCTGGGATCCGCTGTTGCCGCCGCTGGACATGATCAGGGGAATAAAATTTGTCAGGATCAGTACCTTGGCCAGTTCATCATTGTAATAAGCCATGGCGGTTGCCGTAAGCATTTCACTGAGAAAAAGAATGATCAGCCAACCCACCCGTTTGCGGATCAATTGGAAAAACGGCGTTTCCAGGTAAGGATGATCCAGGGCTTCGGAGCCCCCGATCTTCTGAATATCTTCCGTTAATTCTTCGGTAGCTACCCACAATACGTCATCAATGGTAACGATACCAAGCAAAACCTTGTGATTGTCCAGCACAGGCAGAGCCATGCGGTTGTTCATCTTAAAAGCCTGACTGGCCGTTTCCTGGTCATCAGTCACGTTCAGGTAGATGAAACGGTTATCTATAACATCGGCAATGATTTTGTCAGGGTCAGCCAAAATGATCTCCCGGATCTTGATATCATCAATGAAAACGCCTTTTTCATCTACTACGTAAATTACGTCAATGGTTTCACTGTCTTTACCTACGTTCCGGATATGGCGGATCACCTGCCGGATGGTCCAGTCCTTTTGTACCGCAATATAATCCGGAGTCATCAGCCTGCCCACACTGCTATCGGGGTATCCGAGCAGGGCAAGGGTGACCTTTCTCTCTTCCGGATTCAGCATTTTTATCAATTCTTTCACTACTTCACTCGGAAGGTCTTCGAGAAAAGAAGTCCGGTCATCCGCAGGAAGCCCGTTTAGCAATTCCGCGGTTTTCCAGGGAGAAAGCTCCTGTATAATTCGTTTTTGCGTAGGGAAATCCAGGATCTTAAAAGTGCTGACAGCCCGGTGCATGCTGAGGTTTCCGAGAATTTCACCTTCCCGGTCAGGGAGTTGATTTATGAGTTCCGCCACATCGCTGATATTCTGCTTGTCCAGAAATGCACGCAGGGCCAGGGTATCACCTGACTCGATCTCTGCGAGCAATTGTTCTTCCAGCGAAGTATTTTCTATTTCGGCTGCCATGCGCCAAATTTACAGCGAAGCCTTGATAAATTGCATTTGGAAAACATTCTTCATATCCCTTTTCATTTATAACCTGCATGCATGATCTTAACAGCTTTATTTATTGCTGAATCTCCGGGCAGGGGGCGGGGCGTTTTTACAGGAGAAGATCTGTTAAAAGGAACGCTGGTTGAAGCGTCTCCTGTAATTGTATTGGGCAAGGAAGAAAGGATACTCCTTGATCAGACNNGCCCTGGGCTATCTTTCTTTGTACAATCACGATTACCAGGCAAACTGCGATTACGAAATGGAATTTGATGAAGCCATTATTCGGGTAACCACGGTTCGCGACGTGAAAAAAGGAGAGGAGCTCTGCATTAATTACAATGGCAACTGGAATGATGCACGCCCTGTTTGGTTTGATCAGGAAAACAAAAAATAGATCGTAGAAACGGGCAGGGAGAATTTTACACTCAACAATCTCCGGAATTTCTTATATTTGTAAGGTAAACTTACAAGTTTACCTTTTATTTATGGAGAACACACAAAATAGCCAGCAGTTAGCTTCTGATCTGAGGACGGTTATTACGCGGCTGATTAAAAAGCTGCGCAACAAATCCACAACGAGTGAGAAATTATCGCTCACAGAACGGTCGACGATTTCATTACTGGATCGGCACAGGGAATTGCTCCCCAGCGAACTGGCGGCCATGGAAAAAATTACGACCCAGTCCATGTCCCAGATCCTGAACCACCTGTTGGAACTGGGATATATTGTCCGCCGGGTTTCCCCAACCGATAAAAGAAAAGTGATCATTTCATTGTCAAAAGCAGGGCAGCATATTTTATACAAAATGAGGAACGAACGCGATGAATGGTTGCATGGGGCTTTGAACATAGCCTGTACAGTCAGGGAACAGGAGCTGTTGCGGAAGGCAATCATGCCGCTTACCAGGCTGGTAGATTTTGATTGAATTATGTACGTGTATGCTAAAGGTTTGAAACGGGTTTCATTATGCGGGTAAATACTTTCAGTGCTTTTAAAAGTCGCAATTACAGGTTATATTTTGCCGGACAATCCGTTTCGCTTATCGGCACCTGGATGCAAAAAACGGCAGTCAGCTGGGTAATATACTCGCTTACTCATTCCAAATTCATGTTAGGGCTTACGCTGTTTGCTACGATGTTTCCTTCTTTCCTATTTTCTGTTGCCGGTGGCGTAGTGTCAGACAGGTACAACAGGTATAAAGTGCTGTTATTGACCCAGATTGTGTCCATGGTGCAAGCCCTGCTATTGACAACCCTGATATTTTTCAAGCACTATATGGTTTGGGAAATCATTGGCCTGAGTGTTTTGCTTGGAATTGTAAATGCGTTTGACGTTCCGGCCCGCCAATCACTCGTGATTGATATGGTTGGTAACAAGAGAGATTTGCCGAACGCCCTGGCTTTGAATTCATCGATGGTCAATCTGTCCAGGTTGATCGGTCCCGGGATTGCAGGTATCGTGANNGATAGCAGGTATCGTGATAGAAAGATTTGGAGACACCGTGTGCTTTGGCCTGAATACGCTGAGCTTTTTGGCCGTGATCATTTCTTTATTATTCATGAGGCTTCCCAGGTATATTCCAAAACTCCAAAATAAAAATGTTTTCGGACAGTTGAAGGAAGGCCTGCAGTATATTAAAAAAAGACCTGATATCCAATTCATACTGGGCATGCTGGCGCTGATCAGTGTGTTCGTTTTGCCCTTCAGCACCCTGATTCCGGTTTATGCAAAAGATATATTTCACGGCACCGCTTCCACGTTTGGAATAATTGACAGCGTAATCGGGCTGGGTGCATTTTCAGGCGCCATATTTTTGGCATCACTGAGACCAGGAACCAACCTGAGTAGAATATTGGCGATAAACACTTTTGTTTTTGGTTTTGGCCTGATTGCATTTTCGCATATGCCTCTCTATTCGCTGGCGCTGATATTTGCTGCGGTTGCTGCCTTTGGTATGATGTCCCAGGTTACGATCAGTAACACCCTGATCCAGACCACAGTTGACCCTGACATGCGGGGAAGGGTTATCAGCGTCTATGCCATGGTGTTTTTTGGTATGCAGCCCCTGGGCGGATTGCTGATCGGATTTGTTTCCCAGAACGTGGGAGTAAAAAATACAGTGTTGGCGGAAGGTATTATTGCCTTGCTTATCGGATGGTTGCATATCCTCTTCCTTCGCAAAAATAAGATCAGGAAAATGAATGCGGCGCCTTCATTGGAAAACCAGCCTGCAGAAGCTGCACTTGTTGTTTGAAACAATTCTTCCAGGTCACTTTCTTGTCCTGCCCAATACAGGTGTAAAACGCAAAGAGAATAACATTCCGTAACTGTTCAGTTTCACATTTCCTGCTCCGATATCGCGGAAAGGAATGCGGATAAATGGTTCGAACTGAAAGCTAAACCCTTTCCCGAGATCATGTTCAATACCAGCGGATAAATTGCCTATGGCAAACCAGTAATTTATGTGTGTGTCATTTTCATTTTGATACTCATAAGAACGTCCCGCATCATGGAAGAAGTAATTGTACTCCTGGCTGCGCAGGAGATAAGTGGATAGCCCCCCGTTCACAAAAAGCCGGTACTTTCCATTCTGGTAGAAATCATAGCGTATGGTGAGTGGTATTTCGTATATATCACAACTTCCGTTCACCGATTCAATGTGCGGAAATGCAGCGGCGGCGGTTATACCGAATACGGGCTGCGCCGACTGAGGTTGGAATTGTTTCCCTTCAGTCCAGTAGTACTTGGTCGTTAGGGATATTCCAGTATTTAAAGAAAGCCGGCTGGTGAGATAATATCCGATAGATATGCCCAGGTTATTACTCAGCTGATCGTTTGCCATCCCGCCCGCGTTAGTATAGTCCGGTCCCATGAGCATTCCAAAGACAAGGGAGCGATTAATCTGCAGAGTTTTGGCCTCCGGGGTCTTTTGAGATTCTTTTAAACCGGCAAACCGGTTCAAAGATGAATCGTTACCGCTAACTACCGGATGATCAGTTGAAACAATCAGTGAAGGCAGCTCAAAGGCATGTGCATTTCGGTTAGCAGCAATGATTCCTGAAGGCCCCGAAACAAGCGAAGCCGAAAGATCCTGCTGTATGTTCCTGGATTCAGTCTGGCTCAGAACGGATTCTTCCGCGGAAAGATATTTAGAATTATCACGCTGCGTCTTGGATTTGTGAGCAGAACCTGGAGCGGCAACCGTATTTTTCGGTAGTGATCCATTCGTTTCAGAACTATTCGTTTGCCTTACATTTTTGGCAGAACTTCCCAGATAATCCTTCCCGCCATGGGCTGCTGATTTATCCTTCGTTCCGCCTGTTGCGGATTCAATTGCGATCGAATTTTTATCTCCGGTTTTTATGCCGTTATTATTTTTATTTAGATGATTCCGGGAATTTCCGGTTTCGGATGTTTTAGATGCGGGAGCATTTGCCGATATATCCTTTGAACTGGCGCCAGGAGAATTCGCGTTGATTGTAGACGCAGTCGATCCATCTGTTTTGGAATGAGTGGACCTAACAGCGGCAGCCGTTTTTGAAGCATTATTCTCCTGAGCAGAAGTTGTCTTACTGTTCTCCGCTGGAGTGCCAACCCCATTTGGTGCAACCTTTACTGATGGCAGGCTGGTTAGTTTTTCTGTTTGGCCTTTAAGAGTAGAATGTTTGCGATAAGTTGTGTTTTTTACGATGAAATAGGTTATACCGGTAAGCAACAGAACTGCGGGCCCCCAAACCAGGGGTTGCATCCTGAATGGTGAGCGCAAATCTGGTGGCCGCTCAGGAATATGCTCGGTCAGTTGCTGCTCGAGTTTGCTCCAGGACATCATGCTGTCATCTGGTTCATAGAACTCAGCCGCTTCCCTGCTCAGGCGGTCAATTTCTTTATCTGATAGGTTCGACATACGTTTTCACATCGGTTTTTTTGGTCAATATTTTCCGCAGGTTCTCTCTTGCCTTCGACAGATTTGATTTGGATGCCCCCACAGAAATCCCCAAATGTTTGCCTATTTCTTCATGCGTCATGCCTTCTATTACGAACAAATTAAACACAGTCCTGTACGCGGGCGAAAGCAGACGTATTGCTTCAATGATCTCTTTATACGATAGTTTATCCAGGCCGGTTTCTCCGTGGTCGGCAATTCTTTCTGTCTCATCAGAAAGCACCTGTCCATGGATATAAGACGCATTTTTCCGGTAATAATCAATGCATGTATTCACCAGGATCCGTTTAAACCATCCTTTGAGTGCAATAGAAATTTCAACGTGCCGGTGCTCATCAAACTGGTGAATATTTTTGAAAAGTTTTGTAAAGCCTTCATTGACGATCTCTTCAACCTGATGGTTATTGTGTTGATAGCGGTAACATATCTTTACGGCATATCCCTTCAGAAGTTGATACAACTCCTTCTGGCTGCCGCGATCATTTTGCCTGCAGCCGGATAATAATGCGCTAATTTGCTGATTACCGTTTAGCAATGATTTTTAAGGTCTTTTAAGAAGTGAAGTTAATAGCGCGGACACTTCAGCTTTTTAACCTTTACGTAAAGATATTGTTAAAGGTTGCCACATGCAATAGCCAAATCGGCCGAAATAAACAGTTGTACCTGAAGGGTTTCTTTAGTTGCAAGCAGACCCATCATTTTTACCTCTTTCAATTTGCCGGAGGAAAATACATCTTTGATGATTTCCCTGTTCAATTGCTTATTGATCTGTATGCGGTTTGCATTTACGAATGCCTGAATATCCAGGTAAGATTTGCCCTGTATGGTCTTGCGGATCTTATTCCTGAAAAGACTGCGCGCTACTTTCAGTGCCAGGTCTTCTCCTTCGAAGGAATACCGGATATCCGGTATTTCCAGGGTTTGTTTTGCAGTATCTAAAACGGGGGTGCCTTTTAAAAAAATGCTTCCATGATTGCTTCCGGCAAAATCCACGCGGATATTTACCTGGTTG